>NZ_NFUX01000095.1:0-19885 GCF_002264385.1 Paenibacillus sp. VTT E-133280 | reverse complement strand
TTTAAGCGAGAAATATAAGACATAAAGTATAGCCTAAAACTTATACTTTCTTATATTTTAAAATAGTATGTTCTTAGTTTTAAACAAAAACGGTGAAGCAAAAAAATCTTCGCTTCACCGTTGATTATATAATTCTAACTCTCCCGTAAATGAACAATTAATTCGATATACGCATTGCAGCGCTTTGTGCTGTAAGCTTAGCCTGCTTAACACAATCAGGCATTGCCACTCCATCATATCCCGCTCCAAAGACATATATCCCAGGAAGTGTGGTTTCAAGCTCCCTATGGAATTTAGAAAGATTGTCAAGATGTCCAACAGGATACTGTGGCATCGAATGTTCCGAACGAGTAATTTCCGTGAATATAGGTTTCGCTGTAATGCCCAAGATCTCTCGTAAATCCTTACTCACTAGTTCCGTAAGCGCCTCATCTGGAAGTTGAACATTCTGCTCATCTCCGGAGCGGCCTACATGACAGCGCATAAGCACTTTATCTTCCGGGCTCGTATGCGGCCAATTCGTAGACGTCCATGTACAAGCAGTAATATTTCGTCCTTCCTTACGTGGTACAAGAAAACCTGCTCCTGCATCATCAATTTCGATATCTTTCTTGTTGAAGGCCAAGACTAAGTTCGCAACCGATACATAATTTACTGCATCGAGTGCTGAAACATCCACATGTGGACGCAAAAGTTCGGCAGCAAAAGAATTTGGTGTGGTGATATATATTTCATCCGCAAGCAGCCGTTCGCCACTTTCCAGTTCTAGCTCATAGCGAGAAGCTTTAGTTTCTGTAGCATGTATAGAGACCACCGCAGCTTCAGTTCGCTGTTCTACATCGTGCAGTTCATGAATCAAGCCATGCACGAGACTTTGTAGTCCTTTTCGAAAGGTCAGAAAAGTGCTGTTCTTTGTGCTCGTTTTTGTCTTGGAGGAATTCCGTTCTTTGATGAATCCACGAATAAGACCACCATACTGCCGCTCTACTTCTCCAAACTGCGGAAAGGTAGCCTGTAGGCTGACTTTGTGTAAATCCCCAGCATACATACCGGCTAATAGCGGTTCGGTCAAATTCTCCATCACTTCAGTACCTAAACGTCGCTCAATCAGCTGTCCGAGGGATTCATCGACATTACTCCGCTTAGGAGGAAGGATCAGGTCCATCAGCGCGCGTATTTTGCCACCGAATGAAACCAGAGCACTTGATAGAAATGGCTTTAGTTCAGTAGGAATTCCAAGCACCAGACCGGTAGGCATAGGATGAAGCTTGTCACGCTGTAGTATATAGGTCTTCTCTGCCTTTGGATTTGTGTTCACCAGCTCGTGATCTAGCTCTAATTCCTTAGCCAATTCAATCATCTCTGTTTTGCTAGCTAAAAAAGAATCCGGACCTTTCTCAATCACAAATCCATCCCGGTGCAATGTTTCGATCTTCCCACCAAGAGTCTTTTCTTTCTCTAGCAGCACAATATCAGGTTTCATGCCGGCTTTTTTGTAAAACTTACGAATGTAAAAGGCGGCGCTGAGTCCACTCAGCCCACCGCCTATGATAACAATTCGCCTAGAGGGACCAGTCATGATTGACCGGCCGGCATTTGATTCAGTCTTGTACGAACAACATCGCTCAATACGGACATGTACGCAGGATCGCTGTTTAATGATTCAATCCGCATAAGACGCATATCCAGCTCTGAAGCTACGGCTGTTGCCTCGATATCAAGGTCATACAGCACTTCTAAATGATCGGATACGAACCCGATCGGTGCCACTAGAACATACTCTACCTGTTCCTTGCTAAGCTGTTGAAGAGTATCCAGAATGTCTGGTCCAAGCCATGGTTCAGCGGTCCGTCCTGCGCTTTGCCACGTAAACTGCCAATTGGTTATCCCCGCTTGATCTGCAATAGCCTTTGAAGTCTCCAATAGTTGATCTTTATAAGGATCCCCCATAGCTAGAATACGCTCTGGAAGGCTATGCGCGCTAAATAATACCCTTATCTCATCGCGAGTAGCACCTGCTTCGATATATTGATCTATTTTCGCAGTTACTCTCCGGCTTAGAACATCGATCAATACTGGGTGCATATGGTAGCTCTCCACAAAACCCATGTTGATTTTACATGCATCAGCCTTTTCCTGAGCACGTTTGATGTAGCCGCCCACGCTCATGCTTGAATAGTGAGGGGCAAGCACAACACCAACCGCTTGGGTAATCCCATCCTTTGCCATAGCCTCGACGCCGTCCTCAATAAACGGATAGGCATGCTTCAAACCCTGATAGCAGACAAATTCTACATCCGCCTCAGCTTTATCCGCGTTTAGTGCTGCCTGTAATGCAGCTACTTGACGGTCTGTATTCTCCCGCAGCGGGAATACACCCCCGACAATCGCTTCATAGCGATCTGTTAATTCTTTAAGCTGCTCCGCAGTCGGCGGATTACCTCGCCGAATATGAGTGTAATATGCTTCAACGTCTTCTAAGCTTTTAGGAGTGCCATACGACATGACGAGAACACCTATTTTTGCTGTCACGGATTCCATCCCCTTATAGATTTAATGGGCTATTTTTAAGAACGCAGTTTGGCTGATTCTTTCAATACTTCCTGTGAATATTCGTGAATATATTCCGTTAATTCTCTAAGCTTCTCTAAGGAAGCCTCCGGGAATAAGCCATGACCCAGATTGAAGATATATCCCGGCTCTTGTACCCCTTCATCAATTAGCTCTTTCGCGTGCTCCTTCAAGACGTCCATCGGCGCTGTAAGTAAATACGGGTCCAGGTTGCCTTGAATCGCAAATTTCCCACCTGTTCTGCGTCGACCTTCGGATAAGCTCACACGCCAGTCCACCCCGATTACATCCGCTTGAAGCTTCGTAAGACTAGGTAGCAATTCGCCAGAGCTCACACCAGGAAAGTATATTTTCGGTACATCAAGATCGGATAATTCGGAAAAAATACGAGAAACCGTCGGTAACACATACTTTTCAAAATCGCGTGGCGCAAGGGCACCGACCCAGCTGTCGAACAATTGAAACGCTTTTCCACCACTACGCACGTGACTGCGGAGGTAAGCGATAATCATATCGCCGAGCTTGTCCATCAGCATTTCCCAGACACGGGGTTCACTGTACATTAGCTCTTTAGTACGAATATATCCTTTGGAAGGTCTGCCTTCGATCAGATAGCTGGCAATGGTGAACGGTGCGCCTGCGAAAGTAATCAAGGGCACGTCCAGCTCCTTATCCAGAATTGCAATTGTCTCCAAAATATGTCCGAGATCGCCTTCAACATCAATGGGCTTCAGTCTCTCGACATCTGCTGCAGAGCGAATCGGATTCTCGATCACAGGGCCAATATCCTTGACGATATCAAATTTCACACCGATAGAAGCGACCGGATTCATAATGTCTGAATACAAAATGGCCGCGTCCACACCTAGCTTGCGCACAGGCATCAAGGTTACTTCAGCCGCCAACTCAGGCTGTTTGCAGATTTCAAGCAATGTGTACTTTTCCTTGATTTTACGGTACTCGGGATCATAACGGCCGGCCTGCCGCATGTACCATACGGGAACGTGCTCCGTCTCCTGCTTTCTGCAGGCGCGGATAAAAGTGTCGTTGTAGGTCATGATAAGATCTCCATTATATTTTATAGGATTTTTTAAAATAAACGCTTACCGTCCTAATAAGAACGCCGATGGCGTTTATGCTTGATCGGCATACTTACTATTATGCCCTTTTTAAAAGGTTGTAACAAGCAAAACGAAGATCGTGGAATGACAATCCTATGACATTACTATGACATGTATTGCACTTTTGAAGCTTAAAAAATGATATACTGATAAAATGTCTATTTTTCTGTGAATCATGTATTTTCTGAAATTCTTTGAAAGGAAGTGAAAGCACTTTGAAGAAATGGGAGACATGGAAGGTCAACCTCTTAGTGCTTTGGTTCGGACAATTCTTGGTAAATGCCGGAATGACGATGATTACACCGTTCCTGACCTTGTATCTTGCTAAGGATCTTGGAGTTCAGGGTGAGCATGAAATTGGAATTTGGGCGGGCCTTATTTTTGCCGCAAACTTTTTAACTTCATTCATTTTCCAGCCACTATGGGGGAAACTCGCTGACAAATATGGGCGTAAAATCATGCTCCTGCGCTCCAGCTTTGGAATGGCTATCGTTATGGTGTTAATGGGTTTCGCACAATCCCCTATGCAGCTGCTCTTACTGCGACTGCTAAACGGTACAATCTCCGGCTTCAATCCCGCTTCCATCGCCCTCGTTTCGGGTACTACTCCCAAAGCACGCATGGGATTTTCGATGGGGCTGATGCAGTCGGGTTCTGTTGCAGGTACCATTCTTGGACCACTTATTGGTGGTTTTCTTGCTGATTTAATCGGATTTCGTCCGATCTTTTATGTCGTTGGTGCCTTGCTCTTTATCGCCTCTCTGCTGGCATTATTTCTCGTTAAAGAGAAATTTGATCGTGCAGAAGCGGCACAAGAGCCGCAGGTATCAGTAATGGAGGGCTTGAAGGAATTGATCAAAATCCCTCAGCTCCCGGCACTGTTTGGTGTAACCTTTTTGCTGCAATTTGCAATGATCAGCCCCATGGCCTTGTTGCCGCTTTATGTTGAAAAGTTAAATGGGCCTGCTGAGAATATAGCCTTTTTAGCTGGAATGGTCAGCGCAGTTACAGGGATCTCTAACATGATGGCTTCCCCCTTGCTCGGCAAGCTGAGTGACAAAGTCGGCGCACATCGCATTCTGACCTACGCCTTAATCGGGGCTTCACTATTCCTGATTCCGCAGGCATTCGTTACTAGCGTTTGGCAGCTAATCATTGTCCGCTTTCTCATGGGGATTTTTATGGGCGGCCTATTGCCCAGCGTTAATGCGCTTATCCGGTCTTATACCCCTGACGGGAAAGAAAGCCGCGCATTCGGCTTCAACGGCAGCACATTGTCACTGGGCAATATGCTAGGAGCTATCATAGGCGGCTTTCTATCTGGTTATATTGGTATTGAGGGACTGTTTATCATCTCCGGAAGCTTGTTGCTGTTAAACACTGTATGGGTCCGGGTTAAGCTATACAAAGCTACTCCGCCACGGCTATTTCGCTAATCTTCTGCTATTTCACCATTGCCAACGCCAGTCCATCATAGGCTGGCAGACAAGTGCTGATCAGACGGTCATCGGTGGCGATCATTTCATTGAAATGCCGTACAGCCAGAATGGCAGGTCCATTTCGATCTGTATTTAGCGTCCGTCCGCGGAGAAAGATATTATCACCAGCAATGATCGCTCCTGGATTAGCCATCTTGATGGCATATTCCAAGTAATTGGTATAGTTAATCTTGTCTGCGTCGATAAAGAAGAAATCGAACTTAGCTCCCTCTTCGTCCAGTGCCTTCAGGCTGTCCATAGCGGGTCCTATTCTATATTCCGTAGAATCCCCGAATCCGGCCAGTTCTAAATTACGGCGAGCAAGCTCGGCATAATCGGCCCTCAGCTCTAGCGAAGTCAGCGTGCCACCTTCAGTGAAGCCGCGAGATAAGCAAATCCCGCTGTAGCCGCCAAGTGCACCAATTTCCAAAATACGCGTGGAGCGGGACAGTCTAACAAGCATAGTGAGCAGTCTTCCGTACCCCGGCTCGACAGACACCTCCGGCATACCCGATTGAACGATAGCTTCTTTTACCTGAAGCAGGATTTCATCCTCGGTATAAAGTTGTTCACTGTATTCTTCTTGTGTAAGCATAAAGTTTCTCCTTTGATGACCCCCCGTTTTCTCGAATGAAGGGATGACGGGGAAGATTTTATGATTTATGGAATGCCGGGCATTGTGAAGTGTCCCGCATTCCCCTATACTTGTATGGATGCTTTTCTTATTGTACTGGCTTTTTGTATTTATCTACAAGTTAAACGGAGTTGAGAGTATTTGAGCAAATTACAATTAATCGCTACTGCCCCCATGGGACTAGAAGCTGTAGTAGCGCGCGAATTAAACGAACTGGGTTATGAGACCACGGTCGAGAACGGTCGTGTATTGTTCAGTGGTGATTATATCGACATCTGTCGCTGTAATTTATGGCTGCGTACATCCGACCGCGTATTAGTAAAAATGGGTCAATTCCCCGCTAAAACCTTCGATGAGTTATTTGAGGGTGTTAAAGCGCTGCCTTGGGAAGACTGGATTCCCGAGAATGGAGAATTTCCGGTTGAAGGACGATCCCATAAATCACAACTAACGAGTGTACCCGCTTCCCAAGGGATTGTCAAAAAAGCTATCGTCGAGAAGCTGAAGCTCTCCTATCATACGGACTGGTTCCCAGAGAACGGACCTCGATATGTGATCGAAGTGATACTGTTAAATGATATCGCGCTTATTACGCTAGACACCACCGGACCCGCTCTTCACAAACGTGGATACCGCAGACAAGCTACAGAAGCGCCACTGAAGGAAACGATGGCCGCCGCTTTAATCCAGCTTAGCCGCTGGAATGGCCACCGGCCGCTATATGATCCATGTTGTGGTTCGGGAACATTGTTGATCGAAGCCGCGATGATCGCTTGGAACATTGCACCGGGACTACGTCGTTCCTTCCCTTCAGAACATTGGCCAGTCATTCCTAAGTATCTGTGGGAAGAAGCTCGCGAAGAAGCTTTCGATGCCGTGCGAGATGATTATCCGTTGCAGCTAACCGGCACGGATATCGATCCTGCTGCTATAGAAATTGCTGAAGCCGCTGCTAAAAGCGCCGGCCTGTCCGGAGAAATCACCTTCACCGTGATGGCTGCCGCCAAAGCAAGACCCCAAGGCGAATATGGCTGTATCATTACCAACCCGCCATATGGTGAACGGATCAGTAATGATAAAGAGGTGGAGAAGCTGACTCGCCAGTTTGGTGAAATGATGCTGTATCTACCGACTTGGTCATTCTTCGCGATTAGTCCCTATAAGGAATTCGAACAATATTACGGCCGTAAAGCGGACAAGCGTCGCAAGTTGTATAACGGACGTATTGAGTGTCAATATTATCAATACTTGGGTCCACTTCCACCTAGAAATCTGAAATAATTCGGAAGACAATTACGCCAAGCATGAACGCCTTCGGCGTCCTTATAAGGATGGTAAGCGTTTATGCGAGAAATATAAGAACGGACATCTCCCTCGATTGAGGACGGTGTCCGTTTCTTCTTACATACTCAACTTCTGCGCTAGGAGGCTTTAACGTGTCACGAGATCTATTTAGTAGGAGCAGCTCATCGATAACGGATAGAATGATCACTATTGTCCGCTCCCGTTATATTGGTTACATCCTTTTTCTTGTCCTTATGCTCGCTAAGCTAATGTTTCTTCACAGCGGCCTGCATGCCCCTAATATTGATATGAACCGTCTCGATAAGCTAATTGCTATCGGTTCAGTTATGCTGTTATCATTTTGGGTGTTATGGCTCCCCCGACGTGGACAGACCATAGCCCTGATAATCATAAACGTGCTCCTGACATTACTTATTTATTCTGATATTGTCTACTATCGCTACTTTCAGGATTTCATCACCGTTCCTGTTCTTTTTCAAGCCGGACAGATGGATGCACTTGGCGGAAGTATCTTTGCACTACTCCGTCCCTCTGATCTCTACTTGTTCGCGGATTGGCTGATATTTCTGGTTTACACCATTTGCGTGGTGTTATTCCGTCGGAACACGCCTACCTATAATAATAAACAGCCAGCCTATTATGCTCGTACAAGTCATTTCCGTCCCTCTTCACGCTTAATAAGAGGACTAAAACAGAGCGTTAACGGAGTCGTTGCATTACTATTAGGCTGCATTCTGACCTTTGGTCCTATCCACTCTTACGCCACTACGTGGGCCAAGGGTTTATTCACTGGTAATTGGTGGAGCTTGGCGATGTATAACGTTACTGGACTCATTGGATTTCATGGTTATGATATTTACTTGTATACCAAAGATCATTTAGGCCCGCAGCCTGAGCTTTCACAAAAGGAAGCCAGCTCCATGAAGCTCTGGTTCAATGAACACAATGCTGAGCAAAGTGCTCTTAACGACAGCTTTGGAAAATACAGCGGAAGCAACATCGTTGTTATTCAGGCCGAAGCTTTTATGAATTTTGTAGTGGGACGTTCGATCAATGGACAAGAGGTCACACCTAATTTGAACGCTCTAATCAAAGAGAATACCTACTTCAGTAATTACTATCATCAGACCTCACAAGGACGAACCTCCGATGCCGATTTCGCCTCGAATGGTTCAATGTATCCGCTGGTCTCCGGCTCAGTATTTGTCCGTTACCCGGATCATCAATTCGACACGTTACCTGCCATTTTGAAGTCCAAGGGCTATAGCACCAATGCCTTCCATGCGTATGAAGGAAGCTTCTGGAATCGGCAGATTATGTATAAGGCGATGGGATATGACCATTTTTATAGCAAAAAAGACTTTAAGATCGACGAGCCTCTAGGCTGGTCATTGGGAGATAAATCATTCCTGCGGCAGTCCCTAAATATTATGGATTCTGCAGAATCGATCCAGAAGCCCTTTTACTCTTTTTTGACTACACTATCTAGTCATCACCCATATTCTCTCCCTGCGGCTAAACAAGGGCTTGATACCGGGGAGTTTAAAGGTACCATCTTCGGAGATTATTTGCAGGCTGTTCATTATACAGATGAAGCTCTAGGTGAATTGGTGAGTGATATGAAGCAGCGTGAGTTGTGGGATAACACGATCCTTGCCTTTTATGGTGATCATGATAACTCAATCCAAGACACCTCTTATTACGAACAATTTCTTGGTAAAAGCTTAAGCAAACTCGACATGCATCAAATTATGCATCAAGTTCCATTGCTCATTCATCTGCCGGGTAATAACACCTCGGTGCTTGATTCTAATCCGGCTGGTCAATTGGATCTCACACCTTCCTTACTCCATCTGCTGGGGATCTCACAAGATCCTTATTATCTTATGGGTAATAATCTGTTCAGCGGCAAAGAGCGACTTGTGACACTGCGAACCGGTGCCTTTGCTAATGCGAAGAGATCCTATCTACCAAGTGAAAATGGACAATTCAACAACGGCACCTGTTATAGCCTTGACAGCCGCGAAGCTATAGACGTTGCGGGTTGTAGCACCGGGTTCGAGACAAGCAAGCAAAGACTGCAAATCTCAGACGATATCATGAAATACGATGGCATCAAGATGCTCCGAAAAGAAGAATCCGCACCATAAATATTTGATTTTATAAACAAAAAGCCCTAGACTCCGTCATCAGAACGGGTTTAGGGCTTTTTAAGTTGATGGATAAGACCTCTGCATTATTTCTGAACGGCCGGTTGCTTGATAAAAGCTTCTACCTTCTTCAACACTTCTTCCTCTGTTGGAGCACTCACATAACGACCATTAACATATACAAAGGCCCGTTTGCCACATGGACCGCAGTACGACTTACAGCCGACCTTGATCTCTGCATCAGGCGCCATCTTTTGCAGTTTGGGTATGATACTTTTCAATTTCATAAAATTACATTCATCGCACACTTGTATATCGTTAGCCATGGAGCAACCCTTCTTTATGTCCCAAATTTAAGGCGAAACGTTTAGTGATCGCCGTGATTACCTTTAGATGGATTAGTAATAACAAAACCTTCTTCAGGAAGATATAAATAATCAACGACCACACCATCAAGGAGCGGTTGATTCGGATCAAGAATAACATCGATTTCTTTATCTGTCGAGACTACAACATCATTCTCATTAGGCGTGTCCAAATCCAATCCGTAGTGAGCATGATCACCGTGAGCATGCGTAATCGCTACGCGAAGCTTCAGCTCGCTGTTTCCTTCAAGTTCCATTTGTTTCTTTATCACTTTAGCCGCATTGCGGGTAATTTTGACCTTCATCTATCATCCATCTCCTAGTACTTAAATTAAATACTCAATTACCTATTTTAAAGGTAAATGATATCTAAAAGCAACTATATTAACAAATTAGATACACAATCCGAGCTAAATCTCACTTCACTGCCTTAGTTTCCGGCCTGAAGTGCCGGGTATTTCCGTCCCATCCGTGACACGAACCAGCCCATAAGGAGCATTGTCACACCAATATCATCGATCGGTAAAAAAGGTATGAAATCCGGCAACACCCAATAGAGCAGCACTGGGATTGTGAATAAAAGCTTGTCCCCTATTGCGACTTTTGGGGAGATCACATATCGCCAGGAACTACTGAAGATAGTAGACCATTGTTTCAGTGACAGCAGTTTTTTCAGTTTCATAGTGGCTCTCCTCCCAAGTAAAAAGGATACAGCCGCGGGTAACGTGTAGTGACGACAGCGGCCATACCCTATGGTTTATGTTACGCAAGTTTACTGTAATTGTTTCATAATTTTTTCACATTGGATAGTATCGTTCCCAAAATCAGACCTGTTTCTAACGCCATATCCTCAAAATCTGCCAGTGGCAACGGATTTTTGCCGATCCCCAGCTCTACAGTAAATCCTGGTTTGCGAAAGGTTTGGATAAACCAATCCTTATATCCGGCATCGCTGCCCGTTAATTCGACTGCACGATAGCTACTCGCAGCCGCCAACCGTGTTGCTAATTCGCGGCTTTCGGGCGGTTCATATCCCCGGTAATTCCAGTAGATCTCTCCTCCTTGGCTATGCAAAGACACTGCAGCTTCTCCGGGCGCGTTCTCAGCAAGTACCGCTAGAGCGGCTGCCTCAGGTTCACTTAACGCCTCAGGACCACTGTAATCACGCGGAGAGGGCCCGATTACACCACGGCGTTCCCGTTCCTCTTCCCAATGGGCAGGGAACTGATCCCCGAGATCCACACCGCGTATATTGGCCTTCCAATGGCGAAAACTCCGCCGTCCCCCGTTCCATATCATAAGGTCCTCATAATAAGGGTGGCCTGGTAAAACGCCCTCCTGCACTAACTCCACACCGTCAGGGTTAGCCATGGGTACAGCCCATAGGGTCCAATTATTGTACCATTCCTCTGGACAATGACCATTCCATGCCAAACCTTTAACATAAGCTGCCGCATACTCTTCTATGAACGACATCAGGCAAGGCGAGGTCAGCCATTCATTAGCATGTAGAGCCGCATTAACATGCAAATGACGGGTTCCCTTGCCTATTTTAAGCACATGAATTGGCTTGCCGAGCACACTGTTGCCAATTGGATGTGCTTGTATAAAAGGATATTGTGCAATCAGACTGCTGATGTCCTTCTCAACATCAACCGGACCGTACTCTCCACGTAAGAATACCACTCGCTCTGGAATCGGAGGTGGAATGACGAGCACTTTTCCCAGTGTACAGAAACGCCCTGAGGACACACCTGGATTAAGCTTCTCCAAATCATCTAAACTCACATTGAATAATGACGTTATACGTTCAAGGTCGTCCCCTTCCTGCACCGCATATCTTTTACGTGGCGAAGACGGCAGAAATAAAACCTGACCCGGATATAAATAAGACTGTCTCCCAACCCATGGATTGCCTTGAATGACATGCTCAGGGGTTAATCCATGCAGGGCGGCAATTCGGCTTACGGTATCTCCCCTGCTTGCAATATATTGTCGCATTAGGTCTCATCCTCTCGGCCTTAAATTGCTGATACGGCGGATACAAAAATAGCAGCAAACAGCACTTAACTCTATTGTATGCAAGAGCCACTACCTTGCATGAAGGAGAAATGAATCACAAGAAGATAAAATAGGCTGGGAATTATGCTTCCCAGCCTATTTTATCTTACACTCCGTAGAGTTTGTCCCTATTCAATTCAACATTGCTCTGCTTATAACGTGGATACTTGCCATACTACTGGGGTGCGTTTAATTTGTTCTCCAAGCCAGTCACGGGCAATTCGCTGAAACATTTCAGCATCCCCACTGCAGAAGAACTGATGAATTGGACTTTCATCCCCGATAGACAGCTTGCCTTTATCGTATAAAATCGTACTGATCTCACGAGCTGTCTCATCTGCGGAACTGATCAGTTTGACTCCCGGTCCCATGGTCTCACCAATAGGCTCAACAAGAAATGGATAATGAGTGCATCCTAAAATTAAAGTATCGATGTTATTATCTTTAATGCCTTCCAATGCCTGCTCTACAATTTCATAACTTTTCTCTGAGCGGAACATACCTTGCTCAACGAGTGGGACAAGCGCTGGGCAGGCTTGACTTACAACCTCAACAAAAGGAGACAGCTGCTTTAGTGCATTAGTATAAGCCCCGCTGCCGATGGTTCCTATTGTACCGATCACGCCGACATGTCCGCTTTTGGTCGCGCTAATTGCAGCACGGGCTCCGGGATGAATCACCCCAATGACAGGAATAGAGACCTTGGCTGAGATATAATCGAGTGCCGCAGCTGTTGCGGTATTACAAGCGATAACAATCATTTTAGGATTAAACTGGATCAAATAATCTACAATTTGTTCTGTAAACAATGTTACTTCCTCGGTCGAACGGGGTCCGTACGGAGCTCGGGCCGTATCTCCGAAATAAATGATCTTCTCCCGCGGGAGTTGCCTCATCACTTCTTTGACAACTGTTAGCCCTCCCACACCTGAGTCTAATATTGCAATAGCTTGCTGCACGAACACACCGCTTCCTTCTACTTGTTTTGTGTAGCTTATGTAAGCCGAAAACAAAATGTACCTGACTTTCAGCCCCAATTGCAGATAATACTCCTTTTGGACTCTTTGTTCAAGACAAGACTTTTTACATTATTTCACAGGTCCTTAAAAATGAAATAAAAAAGCCACTCTCCGCCCAATGCGAAAAAGCGGCTCTATTAAAAGAGAATAAGTACTTTTTGACCGTAAAACCAAACACTCCATCCACTGTTTCATTATGCGATTTCGTTATTGTCCTTGTCATCTGTTTGAGCTTCTTCAAGGCTAGCTTCTTCACTGCTTACTTCATCACTAACAGGTAAAACCTCTAACTCCGTTACCTCTTCCAAAGTAGCCGCAGCCTCTTGAATCGTTTCTTCCGTAGCAATTCCACTTACTGCTACAGTAGCAGTATCTTCTTCTACAGCATTCGAACATGATTTGCTCCATTCGCGAACCTCATGGACTACATGACCTATAGAATCCTTAGCTTTGTCGTACAGCTCAACGCTCTTGTCTCCAGCCTGCACGGCAATTCCCTGTACCTTTTCAATGCCGGCAGCTGTTCCTTCCGCAATATCCTTGCGCAGCTCTTTACCTGGCTTAGGCGCGAACAGAAGTGCTGTCACTGATCCAACCACACTTCCGACTAAAGCTCCCCATAACAAACCTTTAGTGTCCTTTTTCATCGTTTCATCTCTCCTTTAAATTCATTGCTCCCCGCTCTACCGGGCTAATGCCTATATCTGCTATATCATAAGCAGCAGGAGTTTGTCTTGTGACTAATTATTACGACTTTTCAGAAGTTTTGTCTGTTACATTTTTGGGTGCAATTGCGTATCGGCAGCATTGTCCGCCTTCTGCCATACATTCACTTCGTGTAACCTTAGCATCCAGCAATTCCTCAAATAGGCTATGCTCGCATTGACAAGCTTTACGATACTGAGTAGCCACCTGGCGAATCGGGCAGTTGTATTCTCTTATGACAAACGAACCATCCTCTTCACGGTTCCACTCTGCCATATATCCACCGGCGTTTTGGATCGACGATAACTCAGCTACTCGTTCTTCCAAACTCCGGCGTTCCATCATTGGTGCATACTGTGTGAGCATCCGGCGACGGCGTCCCTCAAACAATGTATTAACAGCATCCAATCCACTGCCATAATCCAATTCACGCAGAAGCTCCAAAGCCAGATTGTGATAACTTTTTGGAAAATACTCTTCGGACTTCTCTGTTAAAGAATACATATGTAAAGGCCGCCCCATCGCTTGCCGAACCACTTTTGTCTTAGCAAGTCCCTCCTGCTCCAGCTGAAGCACATGGCGACGGACACCCATCTCTGTAATTCCCAATTCTTCTGCCAGCGCGCCGATGGTCAGTGGTCCTTTCGTCTTCAGGAGCGTCATAATCAAGTGCCTTGTCGATCCATTTTCCTGCCCCATCTTCATCATAAAGGAACCCCCTCTCTTTCACGGCTACCGCCTATTTTATATGATTCTATCTTATGCTATTATAGCGTTACACCGGACCCAAGTTCCTGATCCAAATAATTCCCTACTTCAACAGCAAACTTCTCTAGCACCTCTGAAAGGATTGGTGTGAGCGGGTGCAGCGCTTCTCTTTCCCAGGCAAAATAATCCTGCACGAGCGGCTTACGAAGTGCGACAAGCTCTATCAATCGCTCGTAGATCTCACTTTTACCTAGCACTTTTTCTTCATGTATGATTGAAATGATATCCTCATAACTTCCAGCATCGCGCATAATAAAACCGTCAATCAGACAACTACCAACGTCCGTAACCACCTCTATCGCCAGATGAAGGCAACGTTCTTGTATTAGTCCGGTTAAAGTATTGCCATCCCATGAAGCTGTTACAGTCCGAAGACCCGTCGTTATATCTGGGATTTGAGCAAGAATGGTTTCGATTTGTTTGCGGTTGACATAATACACAGCAATACCCCCATGTCAAAAATAGTTAGAGAAATCTGCATTATCCCTACTTACCGCGTTTGCCGCGGCGTTTCAGCCAGAAGAACATAATGAAACATGCCGCAAGAAAAACGACCAAATAAGTTAACGCTTCCATCGGATACTCGAGCTCACGCATTCCTGTCACCGCTTCCGGTATAAAATGATGATGCTTGTTAATCAGTAGACTGCTTAAATTACGTAATCCACAGCAATTGAAAGTTCTTTAACTTCATTAATATGAGCTATAACTTCCTTGTGCGCGGGATGAACCTGATAAGCCTGTAAATCATCTAGAGAAGCTACCACCGTAACTAGAGCAATATCAAAGGATCGATCAGAATGAATGATATCAGCACCCACTTCAATCGAAAGGAGCTGCGGAATTTTACCTTCCATATTTCGCAGTACGGCTACCGTTGCCGCAACGCTTTCTTCGGACCGGTCCTTCAATTTAAAAAACACAATATGCTTGATCATTCTAACTCGCTCCCTGTTGTAATATTGTAATTAGATATTAAAAATATATCATAAGCTTACGTGTTCTGAAAGAAACTTAAAAGGTGATTACAGAAATAGCAGCATTAACCATTGCCGATGTACAGGAAAGTGTTGTAGTATATTTTTAAAAAATCGGAGGAATTATGCCTAGTAACCAACAAGAAACTCATAATATCCAGGCGTGGTCTCTGATCAACCGCAAATATCTTGGACAAGGCGTTCGTGTAAAAAGATTCCGCCGTCCAAAGCGTAGCCAGATTAGAAACCGTGTGTTACTTGCTGTATTGATGGCTAAGGATATCAAACTTTCAAAACTCGCAGAAGATCTGGGTATATCCTCTCGCAGCGTAAGTGCCTGGGTATACGAAGGTCGTATCCCTTCCAACAATAACATTGACAAGACCTGCCGCCTACTCGGGTACCCGCCCCACATTTTGTTTAATGAAGCACTGATTCGTCAAAGTCCAATTGTATGTCAACCAACACCTTCGCGATTTATGAAAAGAAGTATTACCAGTTCTCCACGTAGCAATGTGATTCTGACCGGTCTCTGTATGGTTTACGATTTTTCCGTTACCGATGTAAGTATTTGGATAGGCGTTCATCCCGGAACGTTTCGAAAATGGTTGCACAGCAGCCATCTGCCTACCCCTGCTCTGCAGGAAAAAGCCGAAGCCTTCTTCCGGATTCCACGCCATATTCTATTTGCAGACTGCGGAACGCTCTAATGTGATCACTTCGTTTATAAGTGCAATGCCAACCCTTTTTCATGAATTCATGAAAAGGGTTTTTTGCCATATTTTTTTCTCGAAAAAAGGTCATACTACTGCTTAGGTACCACGTACAGAACTAAGAACGGAACAGGAGGTGTAAGATGAGACTTGACGGAATACTATCTGAAGGCTACACCGATACTTGGGACGTGGCCCCTGGTGTCATCGGACTGCGAACCATGTTCGTAAATTGCGCATTCATCGGCCAGCCCCATTCGGACTGGATCATTGTAGATACGGGGCTAAGCTCATACACAGACCATATTATTGATTTTGCTAAGGAGAAGTTTGAGAAGCCTCCGGTGGCAATTGTCTTGACGCATGGGCATTTTGATCATATCGGGGGTGTGAAAAAGCTTATTGAGGAATGGAATGTACCCGTGTATGCTCATCCACTAGAGCTTCCTTATTTAACAGGTAAAGCGGATTATCCGCCAGCCGATCCGGCCGTAGGCGGCGGGCTGATGAGTATGGTGTCCTCATTATTCTCCCATCATGGCATCGACCTTGGATCAGCCATCCATCCGTTGCCGGAAGACAGGACCGTCCCTGGAGCACACGGCTGGAAATGGGTCCATACTCCTGGGCATAGTCCGGGACATATTTCCCTGTTCAGACCAGAGGATAAGGTGCTAATTGCTGGTGACACTTTCCTTACGGTCAAACAAGAATCGGTATTCGCTGTGGCGACTCAGCATCAGGTGGTGCATGGCCCTCCCTCTTATTTCACGACAGACTGGGAAGATGCGGAAAAGTCGGTCCGCACCCTTGCACTGCTCAATCCTCATATCGTTCTCTCTGGACATGGGGTACCGATGGAGGGTGAGAAACTATCTACTCAGCTTGCTCATTTATGCAAAAATTTCAAAGAAATGGCGCTGCCGGGTCAAGGAAAGTTTGTGTAAGTAAGGTGCTTTTATCATTCAACTAGAATTAGGGAAAAAGTCCCTATTTATCCGGGCGAGCATCCCTCTCAAAGCATAATCCGGGAAAAACTCCCTTTAATTCACTTGAAATAGCCAATTCAAAGGATATTCAACGAATTATTAGGGAGTTTTTCCCTTAAAACCATGGATTTCAAGCAATATTTGCTAAATTTCAGGGAGGTTTTCCCTCATTATCAGCGAAACAACTACCTCTCACGTTTCGAAGAGAATTAAGAGCTGCTCTACTTCTAGGTATTGAAATTTAATTCCACATCGCTGAAAAAGTGGGCACATTTCCCTTCTTTATATTCGTAGGTTCCCGGCTCCAAAAGTGCTCCACAGCCGTTATTTGCGTCCTCATCGGAAAAGCTGGTGAAATAGAGCCATCCATCTGGCTGTAACTGTTCCAGACAATTAGCCACCAATCTTCTACGATCCTCTTCGAGAAATAAATGCAGCATGTCATAGCAATAGATGGCATCTACCTTTTCTTCCAAAATAGAGTCTAGCACTGAACCTAAAAAAATGACTCCTAGAGTCCCACTCTGTCGCCATCTTTAGCGCCTCCACGCTTAACTCAACGCCGAAGGTCTTAAACTCTTCTGAGAATACCTTCGTATTTCGTCCATATCCTGAACCTGGGACTAGAACTGACTTCACATTATGCTGCCGAAAAATATTCCTTGCTGCCTGAGCTGTAGGACTAGGTTCACTCCCCCAGATCATGCCTTCTTGCGCAAATCTTCGACTCCAATATTCGGAGATAGATTTTCTTCCACTCCTCACACTAGCTTCCCAGCACCCTATACCAATACTGATAAATCTCCTTAAAGCCCAGTTTGTCATACAAGGCTGAAGCTCCAGCATTAGCTTGTACCACTTGCAGGAAAGAGGCCATAGCTCCCTGTGATTTCCCCCAGTGAAGCAAAGCAAGCAGTAACTGCTCTGCCATCCCCTGTCTACGGTATTCAGAAGCAGTGACAATATCATACAGGCCCATGTAACCGTTCTGAATCACACCAAGACCACAAGCAGTAGGTGCACCATTGTTATACAATAGGACATAACCTTGTCTTAAATGCGACGCGGACAACATTCTGGTTAAGGTTTCACGGTTCTTATCGGTCAGTTCGGTAAGCTCACTGAAGACGTTTAACCATTCTTCAGTTAAACTCTCTGACACTTGAACAGTAAATCGTAGATCAGGGGTCGCTAAGTCCTCCAGATCAAGCAATCTTACTGATGAAGGCTCCACTATGGTGTAACCATGCTCCTCTAGCCTCTCATCAAGGTTTGCAGGCTGGGTATAGGGAGTTATTTTAAAGACTGGCTTTAGCCCAGCCTGTTCATAATACTGCTCCGCAAGCTTGATTTGACCGCCTAAATCTGCCGTGCAGTGCCCTGCCCCATATAACGGATTGACCGAATTGGCCCGTTTTGTATAACCTGCTGCAGTACGTAGAATCCATCCCTTCAGAAGCACGCTCTGCTCTGCCGGCCAAGTATTCAGTGTGATTTCTTCTATGAATTTATACAGTTCAACCCTCTCCCTTCGAGGCACGTTTGTTGCGCATCGCAAGCAACAGCTTTACAGTAGTTACCTCTCCTTGGGAGGTGTAGAAGTCGTATTCGGGCGATTCTTTACCGTAAAGAGCTATCTTTCCTTCACTGTTAAAATGAACTCCCCAGCCAAACCGCTTCGCCAGCAATGACGCCCGCAGGCAAGGGTGGTTTCTGGAAAATAGCTCGTTCCATATTTCCTCCTTACGAGTCACTCGATCTTCTAGAGGGATTTGTTTATGACGCACATGAACCTCATAAAGAAGTTCTTCATGGTTGTATTGGTAAGGTTCATTCATAAGCAGTTCATATTGAATCACATGTGCAGGCGGGAGCGTTCGGCAAGACATCGGAGGTACTCCGGTCTCCACTGGACAATCCTCTGCTACACGAATAAAAGTATCGGTATAGCTCATTTGCATCGCCTCCATACGGAATAGAAATATATTCCTTATATGATAAATCATCATCCTATGCTAAGCATAGCCGGATTTTCTGAAGTCCATGAAATTGAAGCAACAAAAACAACAAAAACGGCCAATCTTCTAAATGATGAAGGGTTGACCGTTCTCTTAGTGTTCTCTGATTAGCAAAGCTTACTTCTACCAGCTCGACTTTGTGATCCCGGGAATTTGACCTTTATGCGCCAATTCACGGAATACAATCCGGGAAACATTAAACTTCCGTAAATATCCCCGCGGCCTTCCGGATACTTGACATCTATTTTTTTGACGAGTTGGGGAGGAATCACGCGGCAGCTTTTGCAAGGCCATATAGTCTCCTTTTTCTTTTAGTTCTTTTCTTTTAGCTGCATATTTTTCCACTAGCTCCTGTCTCTTCAATTCTTTCACAATTTTTGATTTCTTGGCCATTGTGGTTCTCCTTCCACTTCTGAATGTTCTACTCGTTTAATGCACTCTTCAAGGCTTCCAGGTTCTGACGCATGATCCCCAAATAATCCAGGCTCTGACTACGATCCTCTTCTGTTAAGCCTTCAATCGGGTTTAGAACGGCTGTTTTGGCACCAATCTCCTTAGCGATAGTATCAGCCACACCTGAGGATACAAGCGTCTCGAAGAAAATCGTCTTCACCTCATGCTCTTTTGCAAACTCCACAATTTTGCTCATATTCGCTGCAGAAGGTTCCTGCTCCGGTGATAATCCGGCAATCGGGACCTGAGTTAATCCATACTGCTTGGCGAGGTAACCGAAAGCCGCATGCTGGGTGATGAAATCCTTACGTTTAGTTTCCTTAAGTTCATCCTTAAACGCTTGATCCAGCTGCTCCAGCTTAGCTACATAAGCATCTGCATTCGCCTTGAAAGCTTTTGCATTGTCAGGCGCAGCCGCAGATAAAGCCGCTTCAATGTTACGCACTTCTTGAATAGCAAGCACTGGACTGAGCCACACATGGGGGTCTAATCCACCATGGTCATGATCATGCGTATGCTCTTCATGGGCATGTTCGCCTTCTTCGTGAACATGTTCGC
>NZ_NFUX01000112.1:0-12981 GCF_002264385.1 Paenibacillus sp. VTT E-133280 | reverse complement strand
TCCTGGGAGAGTAGGACGTTGCCAAGCACACGAAGCCATTGTTGATAAATCAACAATGGCTTTTTTGTTCCCTTTATCGGTTGATTTAAATAATGTGGATAAGTTATGGGGAAATAACAAAAAAATAAAAGTTACTAACATGTGGATGAAATAATTAAATTTATTCATAATTGAAAGTAGTCCCCATTTTATGTGGATAGAGCAGTGGTATATGTGGATACTTCAAATAAATGCAAGGATTTACTGCATTGTAGGGGGATAAACAATGGAGAACCATACTAATCTTGTGTGGATAGAGCAATTTTCTGTACATGCGAGTGACACGGATTATCGCTCAAAAGCGAAGTTATCCTTTATTTTGGATGTAATGCAATGCGCAGCGGACTTCGCCGTGGGTAATTTGGGGATAAGTGTAGAAGAAATGCTGAATGCAGGAATGGGCTGGATGATGATTACGTTAGATCTTGATTTTAAGCGTATTCCTCGCCCAAATGATGTGCTTAGTGTACATACCTGGAGTAAAGGTACCAAAGGGGCTTTATGGCAACGGGATTATCGTATTTTGGATGCAGATCATATAGAGATTGCCAAAGCGCGTTCTATATGGGCTTTAGTAGATATTGAGAAGAGAAAGATACTCAGACCGAACGCTCTTCCAGTTCAAGTTAAGCATTATAATGGCGATTCAGTAGGCGATATGCCTGTTAAGGTAACGATCCCTACTGATATTACTATGGAAGAAGCTTATCGGTATCAGGTAAGATATAGTGGGCTGGATAGCAACGGACATTTGAATAATGCCCGATACGGAGATTTATGTTGTGATGCACTCAGTTTAGCGGAATGTGATAATGCGGAGTTCACACGCTTCCGGATTACTTATCTACAAGAAGCTAAGTTTGGGGATGAACTGGTCATTTTACGTTCAGCTGTAACGGATGATGGTATATATGTCCGTGGCCAGAATAGGGATATTGTATTTTTTGAAGCATGTATTGAGTGGAAAGATATGAATAAGTAAAAAGTTTATAAATATGGAATATTATTATAAAAGCGATTTGTCCGAGCATCAATCGGGGCAATCGCTTTTTTATTTGAATATAGTTGATGATTTTAACATATTTGGAATAAATCTTTGAGCCTGTCACAATTCAAGAGTCTACATTCGTTATATAGTTGTAGTCAAT
Organism: Paenibacillus sp. VTT E-133280; assembly: GCF_002264385.1. Taxonomy (NCBI): domain Bacteria; kingdom Bacillati; phylum Bacillota; class Bacilli; order Caryophanales; family Paenibacillaceae; genus Paenibacillus; species Paenibacillus sp. VTT E-133280. Next base: position 11,794 of record NZ_NFUX01000112.1, on the reverse strand, counting down.
AACAAGGAGGTGATTCTTTGGAACATCGCAGCCCCGGGGTCCCTGTGAATCAAACGTTAATTGAAGAGGCTATAAGTCAGGTTCTTGAAGGTAACCGAGAAGCCTATAGAACTATAATACAAGCCTACGAAAGAAAGATTTATACGTATTGTTATTATATTTTAAGAAGTCATGAAGAAGCAGAGGATGCTGTGCAAGATATATTTGTAAAAGTGTATCAGGAACTCAGACGTTATGAGAAACGAGTATCTTTTAACGCATGGCTGTATAAAGTGGCCTATCATCATTGTCTGGATCAGATTCGTAAACGCAAAAGACGGAACAGACTGATTCAGCTTTATAAAACACTGCAAACCAAGACTTATTATGAACTTAACGATGAATCTCCGGTGGAGCAACTGTTTAGCAATCTCACAACAGAAGAAAGTAACATGCTAATCCTTAAAGTGGTAGAGCAATATAGCTTTGAAGAAATGGGCCAGATCATGGGTTGTAGCCCGTCAATGTTGCGTAAGAGGTATGAACGGTTACGTAAGAAGCTTGTTTCAGAAAAAATGTATCAGGGAGGGAAACATCTTGATGAAGTGGCAAAATCGAACTGAAGAGCAGAGGTTTCAGCAGATTGCTGAGACTGTCCGAAGTCATGAAATGCCGATAACTAGCTATAGTGAACAAATAATGAATCGAATAGAGAAGATGGAAGTTCAGGGAAATCGACAAAAGAACACAAACGGCAAGTTGTTTAAGAAAACGTTGATTGCAGCCTGCACAGCTGCGGTAGTTGGAACTTTGATTATTGGAACTGGTCTAGTATCTCCCGCCTGGGCAGACAAGCTGAGCCAGGTTCCTATTCTAGGAAGTATTTTTAGTAATTTAGATGATTCGGGACTGAAGAATGCTGCTGAAAAAGGACTTACAACTAATCCAGACGTTAGTATTACTCATGATGGAGTAACCTTGAAAATTAGTGATGTAATGTATGATGGAACACGTCTAGTTTTGGGGTTCGAAAGAGAAGGTATTAATAACGATCTCGTAATGGCTAAGATAACGAACTTTTGGAATAATGATTTTGATCAATCTGTAAAAGGGTTGCTTGGCATGCCTGTAGTTAAACTCCCTAGTGGGAAAGAAGTGACGTTTGGTTCTTCAAGAACAGGCGATATCTACGGGCAACCGAACACACTTTTACTAGAGCTTAATGAGGTTCAAAACACCGAGGAATTTGGGGATGAATTTGAGTTAAGTGTAAGTGTACCCGTAGCTCAAATCGAAGAGCCATTCGTATTTCAAGTACCCGTGAAAAAAGTAACTGAGGAGGCTATAAGGCTTACTCCAGATCAAACGAAGAGCAGAGGTGCGTTTAGTTATACCGTTAAGAATCTAGATATTACACCGGCGACGACTAGAATAGTTATTAATAGTACGGGCGCAGTTCCTGTATCGCCAGAACAAACAGGGGAGTATAGTCCAACGGAAGTGTTCTATCAGATTGAAGATGATCAAGGGAACATCATTGAGCCGTACAATCGGGGATATGATTTGTATCCGGCTATACCACATCTTATAGAAGATAAAATATATGCTGAATTCTCAGAAATACCGAAATATGTAACCATCAAGCCGTATACCTGTACGTTTGATAAGGATTTGAACCTTTTGAAAGATGCTGATGGACAAAGAATAAAAACGTTCTACGAAGAGCTTGAACTAACGATTCGGATTCAATAAGAGATTTGATAAAGGTAAAAAGGATATAGTAAATCTTTGTAATGAAAAGCACCCCGTAGAGCTGAAAATCCAGTGGGTGCTTTTTTGTGGTGGAATTTCTGTCAAATAATGCATAGTGTAAATTAATTCCATATGATTTAATGAGAGGGAGCAACTATTAATAAATGTAAGGATGGATTATATGTTTAAGAAAAATTGGATAAATGTAGGACTGTTACTAATTATCATATTTCTTTTGCAGCCCACCGATGTTTATGGAAAAGCAGAGATATCAGTAAACGAATATACTAAAATTAATTTTAGTTTCTATGGTGATGTTGAAAAAAATCTGATAATTCCAAGAGTTATTGTCTCTACAATTGATCGTTTTACAGGAGAGGGAAAAGAAGAACTATATTCTTTTGAAGAGAAAGCTTTTCCTCCACCAGTTGGCTACAATATCGATGATGAGTATGGTGGTTCAAAGGGGAAAACCGGGAGATATGAGTTTACTTTTGGTTTATCTAATAGAAGTTATAACTTAAACTCAGGACTCGCATTCAAGGCTTATGGAAGCTACAATGATATTTTCACGAAGGTTGAATATGCTGAAGATTATACATCATTTCACAATGAAGGTACTGCAAGAACTAAATTATACGCTTTTGATCTTGCTTCGAAGACACTAACTCTTCTGAAAGAAGGGACTGCAACATCGGATATTAGAGAAGTATTTATAGAGGCTGATTTGTACACGATCTCCGATAGACTTTTGAAACAAACTCAAATATTTACTTTGTCTAAAAATACATATGTTACTTCAGTGCCATTTACAACAGAATACATAAATAGTACAACAATTAAAAATGATTTTAATTGTATGCACAATGAGGATTGTTTTTTACCAACAGCAGGAACATCAATAAGTAATAATTTAGTTATCTATAAAAATGGTAAGTATTATGAGTTGGGTGAGAATAGTTCAATGATCGAAATTAAAGCGGACAAACATAACTGGTCAGATTACCATTGGAGGATTGTTGTAAATAATCATAGATTTGAGGAAAGGCGTATCAAAGGCTTCGATCGAATTACTACTACTGATGCAAACGGTAAAGTTACTGTCATTTCAACACCAAAAGCATCACCACGTGGTGTTTTCATTTCTCCAAATCATAAATTTCTAGTACTATTTGAACACCAATGGATAGATAAAAATGGTGAGTCAGTGTCGGGCGATTATCAGTTGATCTTATATGATATTGAAAAACAGAAGAAGGTTCGTACAATAAAGCTTCCTTATAAGTTGGATGTTAATTCATATGAAGTGAAATGGTATTCGAATACGGTTATAGAATATGTACCTTTTGTATCTAGTAATCAATATGATTTTAGAAATATCCAAATAGATCTTATGACTGGAATTATGACCAGAGATCTTCACAGCTACAATAACAGCTACTCTTTTAAGTACATTAATGCTAATTATAATGCACAGGGTTTTACCTTTGTTAGACCACTTGAGATCCTTTATAAGGATAAGCAAATTATATATACTAAGCAGCCTTCGTTCGAAGGAGCTAACGGACTGGTGTATTGTTCAGTTAAGGATCTGGCACATGGTTTGGGTGCAGTTATAAAAGCTGAATCAGGGAGGATTAAATTGACCTTAAATGGGAAGACAGCTACAGTAGATTTAAGTGATGAACAGGTTATTATGTATGACGGCACGGCTTATGCACCTATAAAGAGTATTGTCATAAAGCTGGGACTTCAGTATAAAAGAGAGAGTCATTATTCGACTCGGATTTTGCTTGAATAAATTATAATCATTCCATCAATCCTCTGACCGAAAGGTTCGGGGGATTTTTTTGCTGAAGTAAACTAACATTCATTTAATGCTATAATAAAATTTGGTATGGAAAGGGGAGCATTATGAAGACATTAGTATTGGCGGAAAAGCCGTCTGTTGCACGCGAGATTGCACGAGTTATGGGTTGTAATAATAAACAGAAGAGTTATATTGAAGGTCCAAAATATGTGGTTACCTGGGCGCTGGGACATTTGGTCGGCCTGGCAGAGCCCGAGGATTATAATAAAAAGTTTGCAACTTGGGCCTTGGAGGATCTGCCGATTTTACCGGAGAAGGCAAAGCTGAAGGTGCTGCGTGAGACCAACCAGCAATACAAAGCTGTTCAGCATCTAATGAAGCGTCAGGACATTGAGGAGCTTATTGTTGCGACAGATGCTGCCCGTGAAGGGGAACTGCTGGCTCGCTGGATTATGAATATGGCAGGGTGGAAAAAGCCATTCCGGCGGCTATGGATATCCTCACAGACTGATAAGGCAATTAAAGAGGGATTCGCAAAGCTCCGCCCCGGTCGGGAATTTGATCGTCTGTATGAATCTGCACGTTGCCGCGCAGAGGCGGATTGGATGATTGGACTGAATGTCACGAGAGCACTGACATGTAAGTTCGGTTCGCCGCTCTCCGCAGGGCGGGTACAAACGCCGACATTAGGGATGATCATGGATCGTGAACAGGAGATTACGGGTTTCCGTTCCGTTGATTTTGAGACATTGACTGCAGATTTTGGGGATTTCCAAGCGGCTTGGCGGGCTAGTAACGGAGATGGGCGGATATTCGAAAAAGATAAGACAGCAAGTCTGAAGGATAAGCTTACTGGGCACAGCGGCCGTATTATAAAGGTGCAGAAGAGTGAAAAGAGCGAGCCTCATCCTCTAGCTTATGATCTGACTGAATTGCAGCGTGATGCGAACCGGAAGTTCGGCTTCTCTGCGAAGCAGACTTCCAGTGTGCTTCAGCGTTTATATGAGCAGCATAAGCTAGTCACTTACCCGCGTACGGACAGTCGTTACTTAACCTCAGATATGACAGGCACACTTAAGGAAAGATTGGACAGTGTGGCTGTCGGTCCATATGCGGCGTTGGCACGTCCACTGCTGCGCAAACCGCTGCCGATTACGAAGCGAATTGTGGATGATAGTAAAGTAAGTGATCACCACGCTATTATTCCTACAGAGCAGACTGTGTTGCTAAATGGGCTGAGCACTGAGGAGCGTAAGCTGTATGATCTGATCGTGCGGCGTTTTATCAGCTTGTTCTACCCACCTGCTCGTTATGATGCGGTAGCTGTTACTGTCAACACGGAGGGCGAGAGCTTCCATGTCAAAGGAACAACAGTAAAAGATGCCGGCTGGCGTGAAGTGTACGGCGGAGATATGAGTAACGATGATGACGAGGAAGCATCGGACGAGCCAGCAGCTGGCAGTGTAAAACTGCCTGAGCTGCGCGAAGGGGCAACTGTCACGATTGGCCGCTGTATGGTGCGTCCTGGACGGACACAACCACCGAAGCGTTATAATGAAGCTTCGCTTTTGACGCAAATGGAGAAGCATGGACTGGGAACCCCGGCGACGCGTGCGGATATTATCGAGAAGCTGGTGAGCTCTGATACGATTGAGCGTCAGGGGAATCTCCTGCATCCGACAGGAAAAGGTAAGCAGCTTATCGAGCTGGTATCCACCCAGCTACGGACACCAGATCTAACTGCGCGCTGGGAAGCTGAACTCGAGAAAATTGCGCGTGGTCAAGGTAAACCGGAGCTCTTTTTACAAGGCATCCGCAGTATGGCACAGGAACTGGTTACAGGTGTCAAAACTAGTGGAGCAGAATACAAACCACATAATGTCTCCAACAGTAATTGTCCGGAATGCGGTACAAGACTACTCGAGAAAAAGAGCAAACGGGGTAAGCTGCTTGTGTGTCCTGCAGATAACTGTGGATATACCCGTGCTGGAGAGAAAAGACTATCGAATCGCCGCTGCCCTCAATGCCATAAGAAAATGGAACTTAAAGAAGGTAAAGCTGGCATGTTCGTACAATGTTTGGGTTGTGGCATCACAGAAACCTTGGATAAGGATCATAAGCATGTGAATAAACGCGAACAGCAAAAGCTGGTGCAGCAATATAGTAAGCAGGAAAGCATCGGTTCTAACCTTGGGGAGCTGCTGAAAGCAGCGCTCGAAGGGCAAAAGAAGGATAAGTAAAGGGGATAAGTAGAGAGATTTAAATCTATTGTAATCCTGAAGGCTGCTGAGCGTGCTCAGTAGCTTTTTTTCTGTTCACGTAAGTTTTTGTAGTCTACGGATAGGCTTTGAATTAGAATGTTAAGCAAATACATAGAGCAGGTGATGAGGGTGGAAGCTCAGCAGGTGAATCAATTGAAAGCAGCAGATCGTCCACAGGCACAGGGTGGCAGCAGGTTTTTCTTTCTCGTTATTGTATTTATGTTCTGGTTCTCTTCTTATATTTATGTCCCGGTGCTTTCACCTTATGTGGAGCATTTGGGAGCATCATATTTTATGGTAGGCATGGTGCTAGGCGTATATGGGTTGATGCAAATTCTGTTCCGACTGCCCATTGGGATTGGTTCGGATTATTTGAATCGGCGAAGGCCGTTTATTTATCTGGGACTGATTGCGAGCGGAGCCAGCTGCTTTCTTTTTATGTGGGGGGCTCAGCCTGGTTGGGCACTGGCAGCACGTGCCGTATCCGGTATAGCGGCTTCGGCATGGGTGGTGTACACTGTGATGTTCGCGGGATATTTCCCGAAAGAGGAAGCTGGAAAAGCGATGGGCATGCTGCAATTCACTACGGTAATCGCCCAATTGTCCAGTATGATGATTAGTGGTTACATGGTGGAGCATTGGGGCTGGAACACCCCGTTTCTGATTGGCGGAATTGTAGCTATTGCGGCGCTGCTGCTTGCTCTACGATTGCCTGAACAAAAACAGGAGAAACGTCAAAATGCGATCCAGATCAAGGACCTGGCAGGTGTGATGAAGGAGCCACTTCTGGTAAGAGTCTCACTGTTGTCTGTATTGGCACACTGTGTGCTATTCATAACGATGTTCGGCTATACGCCAAACCAAGCCCTGAATATCGGAGCAAGCAAAGAAAGCTTGGGCTGGCTGACGCTCGCTTTTATGATTCCGCATGCAATCGCGACGCTCTATGGTTCACGGACATTTGGAAGGCTGCTAGGAGACAGGGGAACGCTTCTCTTAGGCTTTGCGGGGAGTGCACTGTTTACACTTCTTATTCCTTCTATGCCGACGTTAGCGACGCTCTGTCTGACTCAGATAGGAAACGGATTTATGCAGGGACTTATTTTTCCATTGCTGCTAGGCAAGTCGGTATCCGAAGTAGATCCATATAAACGCGCAACCGCTATGGGTTTCTATCAGGCTGTCTATGCGGTAGGCATGTCGGCAGGTCCGTTCGTGGCAGGCTGGATGAGTGCTGTGTATGGTTTGACTGGAGGGTTCTGGCTAGGCGGGATTGCTGCGGCGCTTGCTGCGGTATTGTCATGGGTATGGATGAAGGATGCACAGAAGTGAGACAAAAAAGGCAGATAGCGAAGTTATCAGCACGTGTAAGGATGATTGGTTTTTTGAGAAAAAGAGGAATATAATAGAGATAGATAGGAAGCAAGGAGGAGCCCGGGAGAATGGTCAAGGTTATAATGTTGTGGTTTGTGGTAATTAATATAATCGGGTATGTCGTCATGTCCGAAGACAAGAACAAAGCCCGTAAACGGCGAGAACGTGTCCCTGAGAAGACGCTTTTTCTGCTGGCAGCTATGGGCGGGGCATTAGGCGTGCTGATTGCCATGTATCGTAAGCGCCACAAGACGCGACATATGTCCTTTAGGATCGGAATTCCCTTTCTTCTGTTGCTGAATATTTTTTTGTACAGCTATTTTTTAAGGTGATAGTCATTATGATTACAAACTAGAAAAAGAGGTGGCGTACATGTTATTCTCTAAAATTTTACTCGCCTATGATGGATCTAAGGCTTCTAATCAGGCTTTGGAGCGCGCAATTGAACTCGCAAAAGTAACGCCGGGCTCTACGATGCATGTCGTACACGCATTTGAATTCCCAAGATTTTTTATCGGAGAAGCTCTAGCACCACTGCCAGCTTCAGTGAATAAAGAATACTATGATTTAGCAGTGCAGACTACGGAAGAAGTAAAGGGACGTCTTGAGGCTGAAGGCTTGCATGCTGAGGTTGAGCTTTTACAAGGATCTCCTGCTGAAGTGATTTTGAAATATGCTAAGGAACATGCGATAGATGTAATTGTTATCGGCAGCCGCGGACTTGGCGGAATACGTGAATTTGTTCTGGGAAGTGTGAGCCACAATGTAGTGCAAAGTGCTCGCATTCCAGTGCTGGTAGTGAAATAATATAAAGTTAAAAGGGACGCTTATGGCGTTCCTTTTTTCATTGTTAAGAAACTATAAGACGGAATGTAAAGCCATAAAGGGATGATATATATTCGAATGAGGCCTAATCTACACTTTATATAACATCTGTTGTTAGAGCGAAGAGTGTACGGAAAGAAGTCTTTATCAGCAGAATTAAGGGCTATTGAGAATTTAAATGAGCCAAAAAACGAACGTTTATTATTATGCATTTATCAATGTTCGTGTTTGAGTTGACATCCTGTGTAGGGGATTGTTAAACTGATGTCATGAGCAACTCGTATAAAACCGGGAATATGGCCCGGAAGTTTCTACCCGGGAACCGTAAATTACCGGACTACGAGGAAATAGGATAATAGAATGCAGCAATGCATACGGTCCGGGTAACGGAGTGATGCATGATGTCGTTTTCCGCCGCTTCATGGCAGTCTAGTAATAGGCACGCGGATTATTTTTTCCTAATTTCTTTACTAGTCCGATCCTCCCGCAGCAAAATGCGTCTGGTCATCGGGCTTTTTTTATTCGAATTTACAAGATAAAGATATCCATACTAGTGACTGGAAGGTAGGTCGAATCATGTCTGTACAGGTAGCTGTTATCATGGGCAGTAAATCGGATTGGGACACGATGGAGCACGCTTGTGCGGTGCTTGAAGAGCTGGGATTATCTTATGAGAAGAAGGTAGTATCTGCGCACCGGACGCCGGACTTAATGTTCAGCTATGCGGAGGAAGCAGCGGGCCGGGGCATTCGTGTTATTATTGCAGGAGCGGGTGGTGCTGCGCATTTGCCGGGTATGGTGGCTGCAAAGACGATCCTGCCTGTGATTGGAGTGCCAGTGCAGTCGAAGGCGCTTAATGGGTTGGATTCGCTTCTCTCCATCGTACAGATGCCAGGAGGCATTCCAGTGGCAACGGTAGCCATTGGTAAGGCAGGAGCCATTAATGCAGGTCTCCTGGCCGCACAGATCATCGGAGCGTTCGATCCGGAAGTGCAGCAGCGCGCGCAGCTGCGCCGGGATGCGATCACGGGCGAAGTGCTTGAAAGCAGCGACAGCTTATGAGACCAGAGGAGCTGAAGCTGCAGGAGGCTGGCAGCGCTAATTCGCCAGCCGCTATGGATGCGTCCGGCACGGACACCGTCCGGACGCTACTGCCCGGCGCGACCGTCGGCGTGCTCGGCGGCGGGCAGCTAGGGCGCATGATGGCGCTGGCCGGCAGCGCCATGGGGTACCGCTTCGTGGCGCTGGACCCTGCGCCGGATGCGCCTAGCGGCCAAGTTACGCCGCAGATTACGGCGGCGTATAACGACCGGGACGCGGCGCTGGAGCTAGCCCGCCGCGCGGACGTCATCACGTACGAGTTCGAGAACGTCGACGCGGGCGTTGCCGCGCTGTTGACGGAGGAATCGTACGTGCCGCAGGGCAGCGCGCTGCTGTATACGACGCAGCATCGGCTGCGCGAAAAAGCCGCCATCGAGGCGGCAGGCGTACCCGTCGCCCCGTACCGGAAGGTGGACAGCCTTGCGGAGCTGAAAGTGGCGGCGGCTGAACTTGGACTTCCCTGTGTGCTGAAGACCGCCACAGGCGGATATGACGGCAAAGGCCAGGCTGTGATCCGTCAGGAAGAAGAGCTGGAAGAAGCCTTCCGCCAGGTAGCACCCGGAGCCGTTGTGCCGGAACTGGTGCTTGAGAAGTTCATAGCTTTTAAGTGTGAAATATCCGTTGTTGCCGCACGCAGTGCTTCTGGAGAGGTTAAGAGCTTCCCACCTGCTGAGAACATACATGTGAATAATATTTTGCATCTGTCCATTGTGCCTGCAAGAGTATCAGAAGAGATTCAGCGGAGAGCATGTGAATTGGCAGAGACATTAATCGCTGGACTAAATGCGGTTGGACTGCTGGCAGTAGAAATGTTCGTCACAGAGGACGGTCAATTGTTCGTCAATGAGCTGGCACCAAGGCCGCATAATTCCGGGCATTACACCATGGACGCTTGCGCGACTTCACAGTTCGAGCAGCATGTCCGGGCGATTTGTAATCTGCCGCTGGGCCACACAACGCTTTTGACACCTGTAGTTATGGTGAATGTACTAGGTCAGCATTTGGATGGCGCCATTAAAGCGACCTGTACACAGGACGAAAAAGATAATAAGCTGGGTGTTGTACCTAAGCTTCATATATATGGCAAGACTGAGAGTAAGACCGGCCGCAAGATGGGCCATATCAATCTGCTCTGCAAGGATACCGGAGACGGTTTGTCCTGGGTGGAGCAATCTAAACTTTGGAGGAACTAAAGAATATGATCGAACGTTACAGCAGACCTGAGATGCGAGCTATTTGGACGGAGGAAAATAAATTCAAAGCGTGGCTTGAAGTTGAGATTTGTGCTTGTGAAGCATGGGCTGAGTTGGGCGTAATCCCGCACGAAGACGCAGCTAAACTGCGTAAGGACGCTAAATTCGACATCGCACGCATTGATGAAATAGAACAAGAGACTCGTCATGACGTTATCGCCTTTACACGTGCGGTTTCCGAGAGCCTTGGCGCAGAACGCAAATGGGTTCACTACGGTCTTACTTCTACTGACGTGGTAGATACAGCACTGGGTTACTTGCTGCGTCAAGCGAATGAGATTCTAGAGAAGGATATCATCAACTTTATTGAGATCCTTAAAGACAAAGCGGTTGCTTACAAAGATACGCCGATGATGGGCCGTACGCATGGTGTTCATGCTGAACCAACTACTTTCGGTCTGAAAATGGCGCTGTGGTACGAAGAAATGAAACGTAATTTGGAGCGTTTCCGCCATGCAGCGAATGGTGTGCAGTTCGGTAAAATCTCCGGTGCCGTAGGTACTTACGCTAACATCGATCCTTTCGTAGAAGAATTCGTTTGCCGTAAGCTCGGTACAAGCCCAGCTCCAATCTCTACACAAACTCTGCAGCGTGACCGTCACGCTGAATACATGGCTGCTCTTGCTTTGGTAGCGACTTCGCTAGACAAATTCGCTACTGAAATCCGTGCCCTGCAAAAGAGTGAGATTCGCGAAGTCGAAGAAGCTTTTGCAAAAGGTCAAAAAGGTTCATCCGCTATGCCGCATAAACGTAATCCGATCGGCTGCGAGAACATTTCCGGTCTATCCCGCGTTATTCGCGGACATATGGTTACAGCTTACGAGAACGTACCGCTCTGGCATGAACGCGATATCTCGCACTCCTCTGTGGAACGTATTATCCTTCCGGATGCGACAATGCTGCTCAACTACATGCTGAACCGTTTCGGAAACATCGTGAAGAACCTGACTGTATTCCCAGAGAACATGAAGCGTAACATGAACCGTACGTTCGGCGTTCCTTTCTCTGGTCGGATCTTGACTAAATTGATCGACAAAGGTCTCAGCCGTGAGCAAGCGTACGATACCGTTCAACCTCGTGCTATGCAAGCATGGGAAGAGCAACAACAGTTCCGCGATATAGTGGAAGCTACACCTGAGATCACTAATGTTCTTACCCCAGAAGAAATTGAAGATGCATTTAACCCTTCTTGGCACCTTAAGCATGTGGACACCATCTTCCGCAAGCTAGAGCTTATCTAAAAAATAGGTGCGTTAATGGTTGGGTCGATAAGGGACGAATTCCTCGGAATGAGACCTTAGAGATCCTAAAAAGCTAAGTTAGTGGTGAACTGAGGAACGCTGCAATAAATGCAAAGCTGGATGGGGGAGCACTGTAGAGGAGGTTTGGAACTGTAGAAGCGTCAGCGTTCGCCTTTATCCTCGGATTTCTACCGCGAG
>NZ_NFUX01000160.1:0-1036 GCF_002264385.1 Paenibacillus sp. VTT E-133280 | reverse complement strand
ATTTCCACAACGTGGTTCGCGAGCCAAGGACCCACCTGTGGGAGTATGGTTGTTTAGTGCGAATGATATTGAACTGCTCTTATTAATCAGGACGAGTGGGATCAATTATGGAATAGTGATGATTATCTATGAAAGCAGTTCATCAATCAAGAGGGCTTATCATCCATTCATTCTCAATAGGTTTTCCAGTTTTCCGAATGGAATTAGATCTTCATCGTTCGGCCTGCCATTTCAGTAATTGAAAGGGCAAATCTCTCCAATTCAGAAATTATTAATCTCTTTTCGATGAATCGTGCTTCATGACTGCTTCTTGAGCTTTAAGGACAATATCATCTACTTCGGAAAGCTGATGCTCAATAGAGGCTAGAGCCTTTAGTAAGAACGGAGAACTGATATTTTGAAGCGATTAATCCAGATCTCTAGCCCAGCTAACTAACTCTTCATCGTCAAAATTATATGGATATTCGTAAATATTAGAGTAATAGTACTCCGATTCTAATAAATCTCTAATTACATTGAAAACCTTATTGGTGGCATGAAATCCATTCCTGATGGGCGCGGTGAAGGCAAGCGAGCCATTATGAAATCCATCTAAAGAACCGGAAAGCTCTCGTTTGACTATAGATTCAGCTGTCTCTATCTTTTCTTTAACAAGCTCCTCTTTGTAAATTTGAATGCAGAAGTTTCCACCATGTTTTATTAATTCAAACTCTCCATTGGGATGGAGTTTTATTGTATCTCCTTTCGCAAGCCCTAGGGCCAGCCCAGGAGATGCACATAATTTGAATATTTTATCGCTTATGCATTCTGCAGGAAGCTCTTCAAAGACTGCTTCCTCTGAATTTATGCCGGCAAAAACATTAATTAAGGTTAATTTATGTTCCATACGAATACTCCTCAAAACTGTCTCTTTTAATGTATGAGATTTGAGATTACATCCTCCATGTATCCGCTATCGCTTGTAATTCAACGGGTCGATAATAAAGGAGGTACCTCTTTTTTTGTCAGGTATTCAAGAAATCATAGCAGGTACTAA
>NZ_NFUX01000039.1:0-67960 GCF_002264385.1 Paenibacillus sp. VTT E-133280 | reverse complement strand
CCGGTGCTCACGTAGCTTCCACTACGCTCCACTCCTCAGTTTCTATCTTCTTTCAATCTTCTCGGTGCTGAAGACCGTACTTTTTGAACACGCACTACAAAGGTCTAACTTGAGACTTACATCTCGTCAGATCTGAGCGGAAATGATTATCTATGGCATTCACAAGGGGGAGACTATGAATAACACCACGTTGTACTTGCGCCATGCAGAACTGCTTCGTGATCAGGTTCCATCATTCCAAACCTATCCATTTCATCTGCCGGCCGTAAGAACACTGGATCGGCTTATTTTTCAAAAGCCAGTAACCTTTCTTGTCGGGGAGAATGGCACAGGGAAATCTACCTTGCTAGAGGGAATTGCTGCTGCGTGGGGCTTTAACCCTGAAGGCGGAACACTTAACTTCTCTTTTAACACTCGTTCCTCGCATTCGAGTCTCTATGAGTATTTTAGAATTGCTAGAGGGGTTAGACGTCCAAAGGATGGTTTTTTTCTACGCGCGGAGAGCTATTATAATGTGGCTTCCTACATTGATGAATTAGATGAACAGCCTAGTTTTGGTCCACCAATCAAGAACTCCTATGGAGGCAAGTCTCTGCATGAGCAGTCTCACGGAGAGTCTTTTTTCGCAGCGTTCGTTCATCGTTTTGGAGGGCGTGGTCTTTATATCCTCGATGAACCTGAAGCGGCTCTGTCTCCTCTGCGGCAAATGTCTCTGCTGGTGCGTATGCATGAGCTAGTCGGGCAGGATTCACAGTTTATTATCGCGACCCATTCTCCCATTCTGATGTCCTATCCGGGAGCTGAGATTTTTCTCCTAGAAGGTGAGGGCATTCGGTCCGTCGCCTTAGAAGAAACAGAGCACTACACCGTGACCAAAGCATTTATGAATGACCGGCAGGGCATGTTACGCGAGCTATTGGAGGATGAATAAAAACAGCAAGTCTCCATAATCGGAAACTTGCTGTTTGAGTTGTTCCTTCTATTAACGTCTTACCATTCCCACTACCTTGTGTACAATCCATCCGAACATGACTACAACCATCATATCGAAGCACACATTAAACAAGAATAAATGCTTACCGATGTCCGCCCTTCCGTCCCCAAGAATCGGAACCAAGAAAGAGAAAATCCCTATCAGTCCCAATAACATCAGCAGTTCACCAGCAACTCTTCCCCGAACATCCCGGCTACGGAAATATTGGAACAACGCCCCGGCAAAATACACCAGATAGAATATAGTGAGAAATCCGAGCGTATGCGGAATATGCTTGTTCTTGAATTCGCTCCACCCGCTATAAGCGTACGATAATGCACCTGCTGCCTTATTTTCACTCTTCTCATAGTTCCCTAGGTAATAAGGACGAATCGCCATACTGTTACTCGCAGCATATTCCATATTATCTATTAACCGTCCTGGATGTTTTAAGTAGAAGAACAATACATCCTTATGGGATACCCGGTCGTAGAAATCCGGTACCAGCGAAGGATCATCCTGTTTGATTACTGTATCGGTCTGAAAATAATTCGTGCCCGCAAGAACCTCCAACCGCTCCGGCAATCCGAGATCCTGCAAATCTCCCTTCACATCCGGTGATTCATTTAATATCCCAAAAAACACGGTCTGATACAGGTTAATATGCTTCAGCTCTTTCGGCGCCGTCACGTACATAACGATGGATACCAGAAATATGGCAATCGAAAAGCGTAAGGCGAGCTTTCTCCATTTTCGCTCACTATCAAGTGTCATAAACCGCAGGAAGATCAGCGCAAAGGCAATTCCAATCGGCGCATTCTGAATTTTGGAGGTGACCAAAAAGAGAATCGCAATAAAAAATAAGGTTAACCCCTTAGTCGTAGGCTTTTCTTGGCTTGTTAATCTTAACCCCAGCGCAAAGGTCAACAGCATAAACACCATCGACACCGGTTCTCCGAATAAGGAGTTAAAGTATGCCAAATACCCAATATCAAAAAATACAAATAATATAGCTGCACCTAGCAGCAGGCCAGTAACATAAGAGCCGCGAGCATTGTACTTCACCAGCAGCCAGGTCGCCACCAGTAAAAGAAGACCGTAGACTGCACCAAGCAATCTAACATCAAAAAAGCTGCCATGGATGAGCCCGCCGATCAACCTCGGTACAAGCACAATCAAAATCTGTGAAGAAGGATAGAAGCCCCTAAACAAATTCTCATACGCAAAACGAGAATGGCTAAAATTAAAAAACTGGTCGGTATACGATGCTGCAGTATCATAGTAGTTCAGACCGATGGTATTCATCATACGCAGGAAATCTCCATTATCAGCAACCCCAATAAAAGGTCCTACGAATAGCAGATAAATAATGACACCGCAGCCGGCAAGGCTTACGAGATACTCCGGTTTCCAGAACTTTTTCATGATTCCCCCTATCTCTGTGGTAACAGCTTCACATATTCGTCGGACAAATTCATTAGCTTTAATACATACTCATAATCGCTCTGATATTTCGAGAAGTCCGTTACCGGCTTGAGCGTATCCAGCGACACAGCTTCACCATCTGCAAATCCTTTTCCAGGGACATAGAGAATGTCATCATTAAAGAAGGAACCGGAAGGCAAATAATACCTCATCCCTAACACATTACGATCAATGTTGAGCAGGTCATGACCAAAGGCTGTATAACCTTCTTGTTGTAGTGAAACGCCCATTAAATTAGCT
Organism: Paenibacillus sp. VTT E-133280; assembly: GCF_002264385.1. NCBI lineage: Bacteria > Bacillati > Bacillota > Bacilli > Caryophanales > Paenibacillaceae > Paenibacillus > Paenibacillus sp. VTT E-133280. The sequence goes on along the minus strand of NZ_NFUX01000039.1, from coordinate 65,262 downwards.
ATCGTAGGAAGGATATCCAGTTGTCCTCCCGTACGCTCTACTACCTTCCCTTGCTCCATTCCCGGTACACGCACAATGAGTGGAATATTAAAGCGGCTGATCCGGGAATCGTATGGAATACCAAGTGCACTTTCCACTTGCTCTGGTGGAACATCCTGAGGCTGTAGGCCAAAGTGGTCGCCATACATGACCAGAACCGTGTTATCCCACATTCCATTTTCCTTCAAACCTTCTATTAAAGTACCTATGGCATAATCAGTATAGTTAATAGCCGTCAAATAGTCACCTAACATCGTGTCTTTCATGTCATCAGGTACAGTGATTTTCTTAAAAGAATCTGGAACTTTGAACGGATGATGACTGGATGCGGTCACCATCTGTGCGTAGAAAGGGGTTCCTTTCTTCTTCAGCTCTGCCAATTTCTCGACACCCGTCATATACAGCTGTTCATCGGAAGCACCAAACGCATTAAAATGATCATTCGTAAAATAATCCTTGTCATAATAGCCGTTAAACCCAAGCGCCGGGTATAACTCATTCCGATTCCAAAAGCCTACTTTATTCACATGAAAGGTGTACGCCTCATACCCTTTATCCCTTAGCAGTCGCGGTAAGCTTGGCAGTTCTCTGTCCCCGAATCCGGTAGACATGGCCAAAGTACCCATCGGATAAATAGACGTATTGCTCATGAATTCAGCGTCAGACGTATTCCCTGGTCCAATCTGCTGATAGACATGCGGGAAATAAAAGCCCTCATCCGCTAGCTTATTCATGACTGGCGTCAGTTCCTGACCATCCAGGGATTGATGCAGCGGGAAATTCTGAAAAGCTTCCAATTGCAGCACAATTACATTTTTACCCTTTTGTGAGCCAAAATAATCAGGAGTCGTACCCGCTGGCTTGTCACTATATGGATAGGAAGATTGCAGCGCGTCAACCTTCGCAATCGTATCCTTAATATCACCCGTTCCAATGAGATTGTTATCTTCATTAATCTTAATCGCTGCAACGACTTCATAATTTAGAAATCCGGCAGTTTCTGCCTGCACAAGCTCATTTGTAATCCCCCGTGCAGAGCGGACAGAATATGCCGATAAAGAAAAACCTCCAATAATGGATACCAGAATCACCACCACATGCACGAATCCTGTCTTCCGGGAACTAAAGCGTTCACGCGGGTAGGTCTTTCCTTGTTTCCATCTGCGAATCAAACCATAGATAGCGAAGAGGACAAAATCCGCGAAGAATAAGTAATCAATACTCTTTATGGTAGATTCTACGCTTGCCTTCACTTGAAATACCTGATTGATTTCAGATAAGGCCAGGTAGGTTGGAACAGAACCAAAGTGATTAAAATATACAGCGGCTGCGAACAGCAACAGCGATAAAAAGCCGTTAAATATCCAATAGACGGTTGTTCTCACCCTAGAAGGCGTAATCACCGTTAAAATCCCCATAATCAAAAGGACTGGCGCTACATCCGCTGCAATCCATTCCCAAGCAATTCTATCAAAGAACAACACTCTCAGAAGCAACAGCTTTAACCATAACAATATAACAACGATAAAAAAATGGGCACGATCCGGCCCTTGCTTTTTCACTTATAATCCCCTCTTACATGTTCATTTGTTCGAAATATCAAATCTATTCTAGTAATTTGTAAAATATCAGGTTGTTCTAGTATAACAATACTTACTTTTTTTATCAAAATGGTAGAATTATCTTCCACTCAAAAAAAAAAGAGATGCCCCGCTGCCCTTTCGGCATTGGAATATCCCTGTTAACTATGAGTTGATCAATCTTCAGACGATTGAAGTAGACTTAAGCAATCTTTTAATAGAACGGTTCGCTTCATTTAACACAACTTCCTTATCTACAGTCTTCAGCAGACCTCTTTCCATCACGATCTCCCCGTCGATAATCGTAGTTTCCACATCAGCCCGGGTAGCAGAATATACAATTCTAGAGATGGGATCTACGTCGTAGGAGGGGAAGGTATGGAAATTGAAGAGATTCAGAAGCACTAGGTCTGCTTTTTTACCCACCTCGATACTGCCGATCTTATCCTCCATCCCTACCGCTTTTGCCCCACCTATAGTTGCCATACGAAATACACTGCGGGCATCCATTGTCGTAGGTCCATGTTGAGGCTTCTGAATAATTGCCGCGAGCCGCATTTCATTAAACATATCCAGATTATTATTGCACGGTGCACCGTCAGCACCCAGACTTAGTGACACCTGCTCATGGAGCATCCCCGGTGTATCAGCAATTCCGGAGGCTAGTTTCAGATTTGAGCCAGGGCAATGACTTACATGAACTCCACGATCCCGCAATATGCGCCGCTCCTCGGCATCCAGCCATACACAGTGCGCCAGTATTAAGCGCTCATTAGCTAATCCTAGATGATCCAGGTAGACGATGTTACGCATCCCAGTCATCGCCTGCACAATCTCAATCTCCCCTAAATTCTCAGAAGCATGGGTGTGCACCTTCACATCATACCTTGCGGAGAGATCTCGTACCTCGGTTAATAAGGGTTCGGTGCAGGATATTACAAAACGCGGAGAGAATGCATATTGAATCCGTCCATGGCCATAGCCATTCCATTTTTCAAGCAAATCCACACTTTCCTGTAAAGAAGAAGCGGTATCCTCCTGCAGTGCTTCAGGCACATCTCCTCCTTTTTGATCCATCATTACCTTACCGGACAAAGCACGTATTCCACTTTTAGCAATGGCCTGAAAAGCATAGTCCGTATGGTGAACAGTCTCCATATCAACAATCGTAGTGGTTCCGCTGGAAATCAGTTCTCCTATACCGAGCATCGCCGAATAATAAAGGGATTCCTCATCATGCGCTGCCTCTAACGGCCAAATCCGTTTACGCAGCCAGTCCATAAGCTCCAGATCATCTCCCTTCCCACGGAATAACGTCTGGCATAAATGAATATGCGTCTGAACAAAACCGGGAATTACCGTACGGTTCGTGGCATCGATGACCTTTTCGTCTCCCTGCGGGATCAGACCAATGCCGATTTCTACGATGATATCATCCTTAATTCGAACATCCCCGACAATAATTTCCTCCTGTCTGTTCATTGTAATGATCTCAGCATTTTTGATCAGAATGTTCCCCATTGTCCCTATCCCCCTCATTGTTCATTCGTTTGCCGTTTCACGGTGTAACACAAAAAGGCCACAAAAATATGCCGTAGCATATTTTCGTAGCCAGAAATTTACGGTTTCCGGTAGAGACCCTTAAACCAATTATTAAGGATATACGAAAAAAAGGACTATTCATTTGTACGTTGAATAATCCAATTGTAATTGAAAGACAACTTTAATGTCAATATATATAACATAAATACAGATTTATTTTGTGAAATGATTATACCTCACCTTAATACGTCACTTTTCATAACACAATCATTCTTCTCCAAAGAGTCCACCCTCAAATAGCTCCCCATTAAACAAATCAGCTTGAGGTTCAACCTCCAGTCCATCTTCGGTATCCAATTGTATATTTAACTCTCCGGCTGCCTTTTGTCCAACCCATTTAATAGCACTACTACCTTTAGGAATATTTAGAATAACTTCTTCATCCTTTTCCCCACTCCAAATAGTGGTTAATTGCTGATCTGCTATAGTCTGAATTAACTTGAATTTTCCACGTTTGTTATTACCCTGTATTTTTATTTTCAATGAAATATCTTCTTGGGAAGTCATCCGCCAGACCGTATACACCCCAGAAAATCCACTGTATTGAATAATAGCGTGTTCCTCGTTGATTTCCCCCTTTTTATTTGAAAATGTAAAACTGTCCCCAACCTCCAATAATCTGTTCTCATTATTAAACACATTCTCTTGTTTACTCGCAAAACCTCCACAACCGCCCAACCATAAAATCGCACATGCAATAACCATTAACTTAACCGAACGGTTCAATTACAAATCACTCCTTTTAAAATCCAAGGGTTCCAGCTGTTTAACAAACTATGGCGATATAATCTCATATTAAATAAATTTATATCTTGGGAGACATAGCTAATTTTCCCACGAAGTGCTTCGACGTCTATTTCTAATATATTTATTTCATTACAACTAATATGATCTCTCAAGTCTGTAAAAACCCAATAATAATTTAACTAACGTACTTTTTCCGTCAAGGATTTGCGGGAATGCAACATCGTCTAACATTTCACCTTGCATATCAAAATACTCGTATATTCGATCAAATACAACCTTACAATTAATTACATATTAATCCAGTTAGAAATATCATATATTGCTTATTTTTCAAATTAAAACACAAAAAAACCTCTATTTCAGAGGCCTCTTACATGTCACTCACGCAATCTTTATTCTGGAAAGTAATGATCTCTTACATATTCAGCATGAAATTAATAACAGTTCATAGATAATTTGATTTTCCTAGTTATCCATTAGATTGCATTCCTGCTAACACTTCAGTGGCAGGATCAGTAGAGTGATCTCGTATCCTTACACCACTTTTATATCAATTCACCATCTCAAACCCTCAGCACCTTCTCGAATACTGGAAAGTTCGCCGTACGGTTCGGAAAACCCACTTCACCTCTATGGTCATAACCAAGGCGAGGATAGATTTCCAATGCTCTAGTATTCTTCGCATAAGTATCCAGCCGAATACTTGTGTAACCATTACGCGCTGCGTAATCCTCTGCGAAAGCAATTAGCCTAGTCGCAATCCCTTTTCCCTGAATATGTGGATGAACTGCTAAACGATGCATAATCAGATGTGGCCCTTGATTTTGCTTCCACTCGATCTTCTTATATTCCTCAGAAGCATTCTCATCCAGTACAAGAATACCCGCGATAGCTTGATCTTCTTCACATACATATAAGGTACCCTGTGCGATATCCAGTTCGATAATCTCTTTATTCGGATAGCTTTCATCCCACTGGTCGCTTCCAGCGGCCTGCATAACTTGTACACATTTTGAGATCAATTCCATGATCTCTTCGATCTCATCCTGTCTAGCTTTTCTGATCCCATTTCCTACTTGCATCCTGCTATCCCCTCTTCCTTATCGACATCTGAAAACCTCTGAATAGATTCTCGTTTTAGAAGTCTATCATATTCGGAGACAAATTCCGATAGTAGGATGATTCCAGAGAGGATGCAATCCCTCTAAGCTGAGGGACACGAAAGATCAGAATAACACGTCATAGATTAGATCTCCGGGTCCCTTCCTCTTAACTTACCTGCCGCTACTCAATTAAACTCCAGCTTATGCCCGTCCTCGAAGCCCTTGGCGAAACCGGCGTCGAATCCCACGTTGTATGCTTCTGTGTACCCCTGCTGAAAGGCGTCTGCCGGTGGCGTTTCCGGCGAAACGCCAAGATCCGGGGGGAGCGGAATGACCTGCGGGGCAGGTGGAGCCTCGATAACCGGCACTACATGAACTGGTGCTTGTATAACCCTCACCTTTCGAACAAGCTTGCGGCGGAGTCTTCTTTTCTTTCGTACCAAAAGACCCTTCTTCGTCTTTCCATAACGAACGACTTTCCGAGAAAGTCCTCTGCGGGGTTTGCGGGCTAGACCTCTACGCACTTTCGTTTTCCGCGAGAGCAGAAGTGTGCGTCTGCGGGTTCTGCCTGAACGAAATGTTCTAAGGCTCTTTTTCTTCATGCTTCTATTCCTCCTGTGCTCCATGATCTCTGGAGGTTCCTACGGCGTATGCCTTGCTCAGCCATGGCGCAGCAGGAATTCCCCGTTTCGGTTGATGTAGTGAAATCCCGGACATCATCCGGCACATCGCGCTCTGATACCCACTTAAGATTCTGATATTGTCGCTCAATTTGCGGGCCGTCAGCTCAGATTGCCCCGTCAATTCGGCGATGCTCTCCAAGATGGCCGCCAAAGCAGCCTGACTGCGCGAAATGGAGCGGATCATCTCCAGCTTGACGGCATGTTCAGAGAGACGGTCCCCGCTCATTTGCTGTCTTCTCCAAAACTGAACCCATCACCTGACATGTCTCCAAAACCTTCCCCGCCACCATCATCTTCCCCACTGCCCAGCACTGCTTTTAAATTGCTGTAGAGTCCATTCTCCAATTTAGTCAGCCCTTCGATCATCTCCACGATAACTTCGTGAATGGAGAGAGATTCCTTTAGCTGCTCTTCATGAGATTCGAAAGCTCTAGCGTGGATATGATGTTGTGCCCACTGTTTTACCTTTTCAGCTTCAACCGCCTTAGCTTCCAGAATCATTGCAATGTTCCACTGGATAGTGGCGGTCGACTCCAGCATTTGCAGATAAGCCTTTTCTCTGCTCATCATCCGCCTCCTGCTCCTATAGCGTTACTCTTCTTCTTGACCGTTCAATTCCTTAATTACTCTGCCTACCCCTTCAGCCATCGCTTCTTCCAGATCTGCAAGTGCGTTCAAGTAAGCAATAATATTCTTGTTTACTTGAGTTGAGCTTTCGATCATCCCGCTGATACCGTCAAAACCGGGATCTGCATCTGGCAGATCGTGGACAATTTGCGACATACGGACAGCCACGTGGCGCTCAGCATCTAGTATCCGCGCCATCTGTTCGTGTGTATGGGCCATGTGCTGCAGGACTTTGGTTATTTTATTCTGCACCTTCATGTCTCCTTTGCTCAAACGCCCTGCTACAGCATATGCGGCAGAAGCCGGGACGGTGCCGAGGATATAAAGGCAAGTTAGGGCTCTATACAAGCGGATTGGCGGACACAGGATACTTTAGAAGATTGAAACAGGCCGTCTATATGGAAAATAAAAGACCAACAGCCCGGTCCATTGGAACGGGCTGACGGCCTTTTGGATTAATAATATTTATTAATGATTCTGTAAAAAAGAACCGCCGTTTCGGCGCGGGTTGCAGCTCCCGTTGGATGGAGCAATTTCCCGTCACCAAGGACAATGCCCTCCCTGACCAGTACGGCTGCTGCCTTCACGGCATAATCAGCCACTTTAGAGGCATCCGCAAATTTGCCAAAGTCGGAGATGGAACCGGCTTCTGCTAATTTTCCTGACTTCTGCAATGCTCTTACGATAAATACCATCATATCCTGCCGGGAAATCTCTGCTCCCGGATTGAACCTGTTGCCGCCGACTCCGCTGGCAATGCCCAATTGTTTGGCGATTCCCAGCGCTTCATAATAGTATGCGTCCTGATCGGCATCCGCGAAGCTCACTTCAAAACCAGCCTTTAAATCAAACGCTCTGACCAGAAGCAATATAAAGTCCGCTCTTTTCATCTTGGCGCCCGGTTCAAAGAAAGTACTCGACGTTCCCTGAACGATTCCTTTAGCCGCCAGAGCTTCAATAGCCTCTTTGGCCCACAAATGGCTGCCGATATCACTGAAAACAGGTTTCTTGGGCTGCAGTTCCGGTGTGGGTGCCGGTGTTGTCGACGGACCTTCACTTGGCTTCGGAGCTGCCGGCGTTGGCGTTGGAGTCGGGTTACCACCTCCGCCGCTGCCCGAGCCACCGTCCCCGCTGGCCTTTAATGTAGATACGATTCTCACATTGCTTATCTTGGACGTATTTCCTGCTGCATCAACAGCTATAATATAGTATTTGTACTGGGTATCCGCAGATAAACCGCTATCTCTGTATTCTGTTGCCTCCAGTGTCTTGATTTCAACGTCATTGCGGTAAATCCTGTATCCCGTTACTCCCAAATTATCCGTGGAAGGTGTCCATTTTAAATCAATAGCAGAGCTGGATACCGCTTCCGCTCTCTCTATTGTTGGTTCCATGGGAGCCTCAGTATCAACGATGGTTGGTGTCCACCAGTTGCCGGATGCCACAATCATGCTGAGCAGACGCAAATTATTGCCAAAATATAAATCGTCTTCGGTGGAAACAGCCGCATTATAATCCCATAATCTATTCAGCCACTCCTGATTGGATGAATCAATCATGGCGCTGACCATCATCGGTGCGGAGAAGGATGTGTCTGCATAATCATTGATTGCTTCCGTGCCGTCCAGCTTATATCCCGCAAGGATCTTGGCCGGATCATTATCCGCCATGGCCCGAATCCAGCGGTTCAGCGTGCTGAGCTGCTCTTTAGCCCGATTATCACCTGTCAGGAGATAATCCGTACTGATGCGCCAGGGAATACGGGAAGAGTTGTAGTTGTAATCCCCGTCATTTTCCGATTCCAGGAAGTATCCATCCGGGGTATCCCATATCTTCTGGCTTACCGGTTTGTATTGCCCATCCGTATCATCCTTGAATACAAAATCCGGCAACAAACCGGCTTTGGGACTGTAATTTTCATACAGACTATTAATGATGTTGTACGTCTTATCGGTAACACGATCCCAATTGGGGTCTCCGGATACATTTTTAAAATCTTTCAGATGCTGCAGCATAAAATCGGAAGGACGTGTAGCATTGCCGAACGTGGAATCATTGTCACTGACCCAATCCGCCAATTTCAATGTCCACTCGGAATGGTTGACATCGCTTTTCATAATGGCGTTGATTACCTTTTTGGCCTGGGACAAGTAGTTAATTTCCCCGCTGCTGCCCCATTGGCTGTCGGCAAGCAGAAGAGCGTAAGCAATATCCATATCGCCGTCGGTTGCCGAATCCACACCATTGATATCAATAATTTCGGTGCCGGTATCCGCTTGCTGCCATGCCATTAAATCGGGATTGATTTCACTTGGATGTGCTCTGAAATAGCGATACATCCCGTCAAAATACTTCTTAGCCTCCGGATCATGACCCGCGAGCAAAGCGGTAATCAGCATTCCGTAGCCATGTGCTTCCGAAACTGTAATCTCGTTATTCTCAAACCAGTCACCATCGCTATACCATACGTAATATTGGTCTGACTGATATGGATTTTGTTTCAGATATTTCGTTTTCCACTCGGTATATAATCTGCCCACCGTAGCGTCCAGTTGGGCCTGAGTCAAGTGATTCGGCTTAATGGAGCCGGCCACATAAGACGTATGCTGCGGAAATGCCTTATGGACACCCGCTCCAGTGGATGAAGGTTTGGTCGTTACTTGAACGGTATTACTCGCCAGCGATTCCATCTCTTCTGCATTATAGGCCTTCACAGTATAACTATAGGCCGTATCCGGAGTTAACCCGGTATCGCCGTAGGAGATTTCCTTCGTCGTGCCGACTTTGCTGCCGTTGCGGTATACGTTGTAGCCTGCTGCCTGAATGTTACCGGCCGAAGCCGTCCATTTCAGGTTGATTTGGTAAGGAGAAACCGCAGCTCCTTTTAAATCAGAAGGTGCTGAAGGCGGCTCCGACTCGCTTGGACCTTCGATTGTTCTGACTTCAACCGGATCTGAATTAATTCTTGTGCCGACCGTTTTGACGATAAATTCATATTTTTTTGCAGGATTGATATCATCTACCGTGTAGGTGTATTCCGTTTGACCTTCCGCTACCGGCACATATATACTCCAGTGTGTCTTCACCTTGTCATTCTTCTCATAAATCCGGAATCCTCTTACTGGTTCTGTACTTGCGGAAGGTGCACTCCAGGTCAGAACCGCCTTGCTGCCGTTCAATTTCACCTTCACCGCTTCCGCCGGGTCCGGCTTGGTGTCCGTTCGCTTGATCCCATACTTGTCATATGCTTTTAGTCCGTCGCCAACGGTGTCCGGCTGACTCTCATCCGCTACGGCTGCGGTATACGCTGTAAAGGAAAGCACCCGGTCAGTGATGGAAACATCCGTAAACATCTTCTTCTCCGGCTGTTCGTCGATAGCTGCAAAGTAATCATCATAAGGAACCGGATTCCCGTTTTCGTCCCGAATCTCGCGGGGTTCTCCATTCTCATCCAGTTCATATTGATTGTTCTTATAATAGAATTTATTTCCGAATGCATTGGACATGAGATAGACCGTACCTTTGGGGTTGAGCGCATTGCCCTCTCTATCAAATGTCAGCTTCTCCTTGGGAATAACTTCATCATTGTACATTTGGAAGGATCTCATATACATATGATCATGGGCCTCGAACACCATATCAATGCCCATCTCGTCAAAGGCGGGAATCAGGTATTTCTTGTAAAACTGGACGCGATCGTCTTCCCATTGTGCAGAGTTGTCGCCTGCTGCATAGGGGCTTTTGTGAAAAGTAACAAACTTCCACTTCTTGTCGCTGCGGGCGACCGTACTCTTCATCCAGGCCACTTGGTCCCAGAATTGGTCATCCGCCCATTCCACATCTTTCCCATTCTCTGCAAGTGCCCCCGAGTACTGCGAATTGAAGACAAGATAGAGTGCATCACCGTATTCAAAAGAATACACAGAGCCTTCTTGGGTATCCGCAACAACCTGTTTCGGCAAGTTGAAATGGTTGTAGAAGTTGTTATTCGGTGTCGTCTCATCTCCGTCATAATCCATGACCTCATGACCGCCAAGTACAGGCACATATGGCACTTGCAGCAATTGATTCTGGGCTGCCCCGAGCATCCATTGCCACTGCTCCTCCAAATCACCGTTATCCACCAGATCTCCGGCGCTGATCAGGAATTTAGGGTCGCCTATATAATCAACTGCTTTCCGGAAGGTATCACCCCAAGGCTCAAAGTCAGACTTGCTGGAAGCCTGTGAATCGGAACCGGCGATAAAACGGAAAGGCTGGTGGCCGGCAGCATCCGTAGTGAACGAACCGATAGAGCTCCAATCACCTGATTTTCCGTTACCTGCCCGAAACTTGTAAGCTGTTCCCGGTTGAAGCTGGTCTGCAATGACTTTATGACTAATAAATTTCGTTTTATGGTTCGTGCTTCTATCGCTTTTACTCATAAAGGTCTCAATTTCATCGGCCTCTCCCTGATAAGTCAAAGCCCCGTTCTCCGGGAAAATGTTCCCCATAACCTTTGAGGCTTCTATAACCTGTACCACGGTATCCGTCATTGCATCCGTGTACCAGGCCAAGGCAATGCTCGTCTTTGGATCTCCGTTAAACGTCATATTAATGGATTTTGGAGCAAGAGGCGAATCCTGAACGCCAAAATTCCAGGAAACTTCCCGAACCAGCGGCACAAGATCTGCCCCCTTGATAAGCTCCTTGGGTACAGTTACCGTGTAAGACTTCCCATAAGTCAACGGAGGATGGTTTATCCGCAAAGTATCTCTGTTTAAGACTTCAAGTGTAACCCCATCAACCGGTTGATCGTTCTCATCGGCAAATCGGACTGCATAGCCCGGATCAAGGGCAATGGCCTTGTTGAATTTGATTTCAACGGGAGCTTCGGGAGACACATTTCCAGAACCGTCTGCAGGTTGCTGGACAAGATCTACAGTAGGAATGACAGGTTCTTTCCCCGGGATCGGCTCGCCGGACACCTTGATATTTCGGATTCTACTGGAACCTGAACCCCCTATGCCCTCATCATTCCCTCTAGTGTTGCTATCGGAGCTGACGATCCAGCGAATATATAATATTTCCCGATCATTGCTGTTCGGAAGGGGAGTATTCACCAGTCTGCAGATATCGCCCGGGCAATCAAAACTGGAGACAGCCATTTTAAGATTCGTATTCGGCACATCCTCCCACGTTTGTCGGTCTACACTTGTCTGCACTTTAAAATCACGCGGACCTGACCCGGATGAATTTTGCTCAGAGGATAAGGTAATATTCTCAAATCCGGTTGTAGACACGGCAGCAAGCCAATACTTTTTCCCGTTTCCATTGTCCCAGCCCTGATAGCTGATCGCTTTCTTGCTTACATCCACATCCTCGAACACACCGCCTACATTGCGAAAAGTAGACGCTGTCTCATAGATGCCGTATGTAGCCGAGATTACCCCCACATTTTCAGCGGCCTCATCAAACACCCATTCGGCAATCGTCTTTACACCGGGTATTGAATCTGAACCGACAGCATCTGGTGCAGGTGCAGCATTTGCAATCTGGTATGGCAGCAGTAAAAGCACGAGCAACAAAGAAATGGATTGGTGCAGCCTTCTTTTCAAATGACCCTTCTTTTGCACTCTCGTTCCCTCTTTTCGCAAATAATAGTTTAAGCGCTTTAACTTTCACTTGCAGCGGACCCTGATTTTCTTTTCCCCTCCTTAAATACAATTTATATGTAAATATAGCGCATTCATTTCTATTCAATCTCTGCATATTTTGTTATTGTTAATGATTTTCTACTTTTACCGCTATTTAATTTCTAGCCTGTTCAACAGGTCAATGAACGTGATACGATTGATTCAGATTTGGATCATGTTTCTACGAGTGCGAGGATCATTCCCGCCGGATTGGAGATGACACCCCTGGAAATCAACTTCTACAAGTCTGATCCCTTTCACATTAGCCGAGAGAAAAAAAATGTTTCAAGTATGCCTTCAAATCATTATCACGATGCTTATGAAATTCTCTACTTAGTGTCTGGAGAACTGTACTATTTTATAGAAGACCGAACCTTTCAAATCGTCAGCGGGGTTCTATTGTTCATTAACGCTAATGACCTGCACAGACTGATTAATGTAAACGGTATGATGTACGAAAGAGTTACTTTATTGTTTAAAAGAGAGTTCCTTCGCGACTTTTTTGCGGACAGCCCTCTTCCATTCGACCTCTTCTCCTGCTTTCACTCCAGATCAAATGCGATCAAGTTAAGCGGCTACGACCAGAACTTTGTCGAGAATCTTTTCAGCAAATTGATTCATGAAGACACCAAGAGACCTCCAGGCTTCGACTACTATCGGAAAATCCTGTTGATGGAGCTGCTGATCTTCATCCAACGAAAAAAGCTTCCGGATCAAAACGAGCATTTTGTAGTAACGAACCGGACCCATAAGAAAATTTCCCAAATCATCCATTTCATCAACGGTAACTTCGCTGAGCCTCTGTCTCTGGAATACATATCGGACAGGTTCTCCATAAGCACCTCCCATTTAAGCCGAACGTTCAAGGATACAACCGGTTTTACTTTCAGCGAATATGTAAATAATACCCGCCTGAAAGAAGCCCGCTCTCTGCTGCAGGACTCCAAATTAACCGTTTCGGAAATCGCTGAGCGTGCAGGATTTGGTAACCTTACCCATTTTGGAAGAGTATTTAAAACCATGACCGGAACCTCACCGCTCAAATACCGCAAACAGAACCGGGTTGATGAAGATAATATCTCTACGCAAGCATGAGATCGGGTGCTTCGTATGGTGAAAGATACACTTTCTTATATTTTATAAAAAAAAGAGTGCCCGACCCAAGGCCGGCCACTCCACGTTACCGCTGCCACTTATGGCAGTGCATCCTTCAGCTTCTCTCCCGCCTCCCGCAGAGACTGGAACGTCCCCGCATCGCTCCACCAATCCTTGAGAACATCATAGCTGAGCCTGCGGTTAGCAGCATATATATTATTTACATCGGTAATCTCCAGTTCCCCCCTCTTGGAAGGGGATACTTGACGGATGATGTCAAACACTGCTTCATCGTACATATAAATACCTGTTACGCAAAATTTGTTCTTGGGATGCTCGGGTTTTTCTTCGATATAAGCGATCCATGCAGCATCTTGACTATCGAACACGGGAACACCGTATCTACGTGCGTCGTCCACCGGCTTCAGCAATACCTTGGCTGTACCTTCAGGCTGCCGGAGATAGCTCTCCACGTAAGGCGTCAGATCATCCATAAATAGATTATCACCAAGCAATACGACAAACCGTTCCCCAGGGAAAATGAATCCTTCTGCTAAATCGAGAGCCTCTGCAATGCCTCCAGCAGCTTCCTGAATCTTATAAGTCAGAGATACACCAAATGCTGCACCGCTGCCTAAAAAATCCGTATACAGACCCGCAGATTGCTTGCTGATGACCAGAAGAATGTCGGTAATCCCTCCCCGGCGAAGCCGATCTATGCCGTAACAGACCATAGGATATTTGCCGACCGGAAGCAAATGTTTGTTCATAAGCCGGGTCAGCGGCCACAGTCTGGATCCTGTTCCGCCCGCCAGTATGACTCCCTTCACTTACTTTCCTCCTCTTTATCTAAGTCCTTTGCCTTCGGATCTGCACTTTATATGAAACTCGTTGGATCCACATTCCATTTGTTCATAAAGAGCTTACGATTTCGTTCCACCAGCTCCTGTAGCCCGGTGTGGTATACCTGCTTGAAGCTCGCACTTCCTTCATGGTGTACCAGACAATCTCCTGCGATAAGCAGTCGGTACCCCTTTAGCCTGGCGCGATAGCAAAAGTCATCATCCTCGTAATGTCCAGGTGAATATCTCTCATCCAGCAGACCTACGGAAGTAAGTAGCTCTCTTTTGAATAAAAAACATAATCCTACCAAACGTTTAGTCTCCAACCATTTTTGAGGATTGGAACGGTTAGTTATCTCTGCAGCCTTATGAAAATCTAACAGACTTTCATAATCAGTCTTCACCTGTTGACGTCCACTCGCATAGTTTGTCACTGGCCCAACAATACCAACTTCAGGAGCACTATATAGCGATCTCTTCAGATTAGTTAACCATCCATGAGAAACTACCACATCATTATTCAGCAGTAACAATTCATCCCCTGATGCTAGAAGTAGACCTAAATTGCAGGCGGATGGAAAACCTCGATTCTCAGGCAATGAAATAAACGTTATTCGATTCGCACGGCAATAGGCATCCGTTCCATCTGATGAAGCATTATCTACAACGATGATCTCGTAAGGCAGTGGAGTATAAGCACGTATCGATTCCACACAGGACCGCAGCAGAGGCAACGCGTTGTAGGTCGGAATAATAATACTAGTCATCGTCATATCCGGTTCCTCCAAGCAGCTACTTGTCTGCGGTATTCGCGCTGCGTTTCGCTATTAAGTAGGCCCCCATCATCTTGACGGGAAAGCACCTCAAGGAGAGCCTCTGCGTGATCCCCTATGATCAGTTTCTCCACAGCATTTCCAGCACCTATATTCGCTTGACGCAGCCGGTTATGCTTAATCACATTCACCGTTCCAACTTTCTCCACCCTTAGCTTCTCTAATACAGAACGAGCTTGGGCTTTAGGAGGAACTATTAATTCACGGTAGCCTATGGTCTCAAATGCTCTCCGGGAAAGCGCGTGCGGGACAGCCGTCATAGAGCTAACTCCGAGATCGTACCGTCCAAGAGCATAATTCAGAAACAGCTTGCTGCGAGTAACATCATCGCATAATCCAAAAGAAGGCATCAGTGGATCCAAATCATTAAGAGCCACGTCAATTCCACCATCTACAGCAGCTGTGAATAATCCGAGCTGAGCTGCAGGGATAACCATATCTCCGTCCAGGAAGAGTAGAATATCTCCTCGACTCAGCTTCGCACCAATAGCCCGCCCTACATCATGTCCAACGGACTCCGGGCAATGCACAACTATAGCTTGACGATGTTGTCTGGAAATGGGAAAGCTGCTATCGCTGCAACCGTTAAGCACGACGATAATTTCAGTAGGTCCCAGCCGCGTTACCTGTTGCAGCAGATGTCCCAAGGTCTGCTCCTCGTTACGCGCGGAGATAATAACTGACAAGGTCCCACGTAAGCACGGTAAATTCAATACCTCGCGACCTACCTTTGATTGCCGGGACAGAATCGGTGGCCGAGCGGTAGGGGTGCCTCTTTTTACCGAACGATTCGCTCCCCTTTGGCGGGGTGCCAGTTTTGTTTTGGCCTGACTAGATGCTGAACGTTTCTTTACCGTACGAGTTGCTGTTCCTCGTCGAACGGCAGAGCTACCAGATACTTGTAACAGAGCAACCATCATCTCACCATCTCTCTGCGCCGGGTTCCGTCGCTAAACCCCGCCCTGTTTCCCCGGTGTTCAAGCAAGAGGGATACAGCCTCCATATGGTCTGCTGTAATCAACTGCTGCAAAGGATCTGTGCCATCCTCCTTACGTCTGACCGCATTCAGTTTGCCTACATGTACTTTGTGAGCAGCCACCACACGTAAACCACTCAGAACTGCCTGAGCATGTGCCAGAGGGGGACGAGATAATAACTGACTCCCTAAGATTTCAAGCGCTCTTCGGCTGATTGCATGCGGAACCGCCGTCATCGAACATCCTTTTAGATCCGGACGGCCAAGCAAAATATTAAGTGCATGTTTGGATAGCACCACCGGATGGGGCGAAAGGCTCCGTACCGGTCCGGAATAATCATTAAGCGCTATGTCTGCGCCACCGCTAACAGCCGTGACGAAAGGACGTAGCCCCGAGGCAGGAATCACTAAATCCCCATCTGTAAACAAGAGAACCTCTCCCTTAGCTGCCTCTGCTCCGACACTGCGGCCAGCGTCGTGTCCAAGCGGTAACTCATAGGAAATAACATGCGCACCAAGCGAAAGGGCAATTTCTGCCGTTTGATCGGCTGATCCGTTGACGACTACAATAACCTCGCAGCGCGGATGGACTCCTCTAGCTCCGGCTATCGCTCCCGCGATGGTCTTCGCTTCATTCATGGCCGGAATAATAACCGAAACATAGGGATTTGGATGGTTAACAGTAGGGACTGCAGCGACTTGCCGCACTGGGCGAGAAGTCCGCCGCTTGATCCGAGAGACCCGCCGTCCCGTGCGGCGGGCAGAAGTACGTTTGGGCTTCATGCTCATCCACCTTCCTTACAGAGCCTATTCGTCAGGCTGAGGGTTACATCACAGTTTATGTACTTTGCCGAACAGAGTAACGGCCTTTGTCTCCTGTCGTGTGGAAAACAGGACAAATGTACTCACCGCCAAACTTCAGCTGAGACACATTTGCTTATACAAAATATGCTATCGGACACAATTAACTCTAAACGCCGCGTAGCGGGTACTAGGAATTGGCCGTACATGTAGCTAACGACCTAAAAACAGAGCAGCGATCTCCAATAAGGAGAATTGCTGCTCTGTTTTTTAAGAGAGGCTATTTGAATTTCAATCAAACACACGATCATCCACTGCCGGTTTGGCTAACGGAGCGCCGATAGCAATCCAAGAGATGACCCCGTAGAAATGCGGAGTTTCGCGCAAGCGCACCACTTGAATAACTGCATCTCCATTGGCTCTGCTCTTTAAAGAAGCATAGAAGTAAGGTTGATTGGTCATAGCGACAAGCACATAACCCGTATGACCAAAGTTCTCATCGAACGATACGGTCACCTCCACTGTCTCCGCATCCCCATTGAACATAAAGGCTGTCATCCCAAACTGCTGAAGCGCCTCCCGCTTCCCTGCAGTCTGAATCGGGCTGAAGGATAGATGTTCAGCATTTACAGAATTCACTGCCAAATGGGCACCATTTACTGCACCGGGAGCAATATGATAATCCTGAACGCTTTCTTCCTCCAAATGACGAGCTTGAATGGCAAAAGAAGAGATTTTGGAAGCCACAACCGCTTCATCCTGAAGCTCTGCCGACCCTACCGCACCATCAGCCAGATGAGTGGAATCAATGCTGGCTGCCATCAGCTTAGCTCCGTTGATGCTCGCATCAGGAAGCAGCGCTGCACTGCGTGTTTCATCCGCAAGATGCTCTAATTTGATGATACCCGGCTGCAAATGTCGATCTGCCACAATCTGGTCAGCAAGATGCTCTCCGTACACACTCCACGGTTGTAAATGTAAAGAATTCACAGAACCTTCGGCCAGTTTCTCTTCAGTAATACTACCTTCCGGCAACAGATCGGCGCTACGCACCTCTTCTGTCAGATGTTTCAGGGTGATGCTGTCAGATCGAATGTGACGACTATCCACCGAATCCCCAACCAAATGACCACCATAGACACTACCTGGGGCAAGATGGAAAGAATGGATAGATCCACCTTCCAGTTTCTCTCCTGTAATACTGCCATCCGGTAACAGATCCGCACTACATACTTCTTCTGCCAGATGATTCAGGGTAATGCTTCCTGAGCGGATATGGCGGCTATCAATCGTATCGCCCGCCAAATGCCCGCCATACACACTGCCTGGAGCCAAATGAAAGGCATTGATCGTTCCGCCCTCCAGCTTCTTCCCGGTAATGCTGCCGTCTGGCAGCAGCTCGGAGCTACGTGTCTCTAACGCTAGATGAGCTAGAGTGATTTCACCGTTTCCAATATGATGACCTTCTACTGCTCCCGGACTCAGTTGGCCACTTCCTACACTTCCAGGCACCAGATGAATAGAATCTACAGAATGAATTGCCAGCTTCTCACCAGTAAGGCTACCATCTGGCAACAGATCTGAAACACGAATCTCATCCGACAGATGAGCTAGTGTGATTTCACCATTTCCAATATGATGACCTTCTACTGCTCCCGGACTTAGATGACTACTCTCTACACTTTCTGGTGCCAGATGAATAGAATCTACAGATTCTTCAGCCAGCTTTTCACCGGTAATACTGCCTTCTGGTAACAAGTCCGCGCTTCGAGTTTCTGCTGCCAAATGAGCTAAGGTGATTTCAGCGTAACCGATATGGCGGCCTTCCACTGAATCTGGACTCAGATGACTACTCCCTACACTTTCTGGTGCTAGATGAATAGAACTTACCGATCCTTCTGCCAGCTTCTCACCGGTAATGCTACCGTCCGGCAGAAATTCAGAGCTGCGCGTTTCTTCTGCCAAATGAGCCAGCGTAATCTCACCAATTCGGATATGGCGGCCTTCTACTGCACCCGGACTCAAATGACTGCCATCTACACTTCTTGGTACTAGATGATTTGAATCTACGGATTCTACGGCCAGCTTCTCACTGGTGATACTGCCGTCTGGTAATAATTCAGAGCTGCGTGTTTCTTTTGCCAAATGAGCTAAGGTGATTTCACCATTTCGGATATGACGGCCTTCCACTGCGTCCGGACTCAGATGACTGCCATCCACACTTCCAGGTATTAGGTGATTTGAATTCACAGATTCGTCCGCCAGCTTTTCTCTGGTAATGCTACCGTCTGGAAGCAAGTCTGCGCTACGCGCATCTTTGGCTAGATGAGCCAGCGTAATCTCACTGTACCCGATATGACGTCCTTCTATTGTATCTGGACCCAGATGACTGCCATTCACACTTCCAGGTATTAAATGACTTGAATTCACAGATTCGTCCGCCAGCTTTTCTCTAGTAATACTGCCATCTGGGAGCAAGTCTGCACTACGTGCATCTTTGGCTAGATGAGCTAAGGTGATTTCACTGTGCCCAATATGACGTCCTTTCACTATATCCGAGCTCAGATGACTGCCCTTTACGCTTCCAGCCACGAGATGAATAGAACCTACGGATTCCTCAGCGAGCTTCTTGCCGGTAATACTACCGTCAGGCAGTAGCTCAGAGCTAAAAGTTTCTTCTGCCAAATGAGCCAGTGTGATCTCACCATGCTGGATGTGACGACCTTCTACTGCACCCTGACTCAGATGACTTCCGTCTACACTTCCTCGTACAAGATGAATAGAATCTACGGATTCTTCTGCCAGCTTCTCCCCGGTAATACTGCCCTCTGGCAACAAGTCAGAGCTGCGTGCATCTTCGGCTAGATGAGCCAGCCTGATCTCACCATGCCCGATATGACGTCCTTCAATCGTATCCATGCATAGATGGCTGCCGTCTACACTCCCCGGTGAAAGATGCTGGGAATCCACAGCCCCTTTGGCCAGCTTGGAGCCACTAATGCTGCCCTCCTGCATTTGAATCGAAGAGATGGAATTAGGAATGATATGACCATTTCCGATGGACAACGGCCGGATATGTGCTCCGCCGATGCTTCCCGGATTCATATGTCTGCTCTGAACCGCACTATCACTGATGGATTTTGAATGAACTGCATTCACAGATAAATGCTCTGCCTGCACTGCCGCGACTGCTAATTTACTGGAATCCACACTTCCATCGGCAAGCTTAGCCGATGTGACCGATAAATCACTAATCTTATCCGTCGATACACTTTCGGGAGACAGCTTTAACGACGTTACCACATGATCTGCCAGATGATGTGGCTGCACTGCTCCAGCTGCCAAATGAACCTCTCTTACCGCAGCAGAAGCCAGCTTATCTCCTGAAACCGAACCGGACTGAATCGCAGCAGCAGTCACACTATTTTCGCCGAGATGTCTGCGTTCCACAGCTCCAGTGGCAAGATGATCTTTATCCACCACAGCATCCTGCAAGGCACGACCGCTCACGCTGGCATCTGCTAGATGTTTCTCCTCCACTGCACAAAAAGCAATATGCTCCCCACTCACCACTTCACGAGCAATCGTGCTGCCGATGACCGATCCTGCTGCCAGTTTAGCCGAGCTCACTCCTCCATCCGCTAACTTGGCAGAAGTAACGCTCTGTGGACGAAGATGCTCCGCACCCACAGACTCTGAAGCTAGCTTCTCTCCAGTAACAGCACCGGAGGATAAATGATCCGTATGAATAGCTTCATCCATAAGCTGCTCCGAGCCTATCGCCTCCGAAGCTATATGGGAGTGATTCACAGCCTCACGTTCCAGATGATTAGAGGAAACAGCTTGCATAGCAATTTGCGGTCCGCGTATAGCGGATTTGGCAATATGTCTGGTGGTTACAGCTTCATCTGCTAGCTTATGTGCGAGTATGCTTTGATCAGCAATCTTCGATGCGGTGACCGCTTGCTCAATCAGCTGTGCAGTACCTACCGCACCCTCCGACAGTTTCAAGAAAGAAATGCTTCGGTCAGCCAAATGGCGACTCGATATTTCTCCATCCCCGATATGGGAGCCGTGTACACTTTCTGCACTTAAGTGGATGCTTCTCACCACTTCTGTACCTAGCTGCTTGGAACCAATTGCACCATCCGCTACATGCGCACCTTCGATAACACCCGACTGGAGCTGTTCCTTGCCAATAAGCTTGTTGGCAAGCTGCTCTGGTCCGATCGCTCCGGGAGCTAAATGTCTGGCGGTTATCAATGCATCGCTAAGATGGCGGCCCTCAATAACAGCATCAGCCAGCTTGGAGCTGCTGATTTCGCCATCAGCTATTTTATCGCCAGATACCGCTGCATCAGCCAGCTTAGAACGGTCAACACTCCCGTTTGCCACATGGCGGCCTGTGATACTGCTACTTCCTATTTTTTCACCAGTAACCGCGCCATCTTCCAGTAGATCCGCCGTAATAATCAGATCGCTTAAATGACGGCTCTCAATGGATTTATCTGCAATTTGACCGCCGCCGATAATCCGATCAGCCAGCTTCTCTGGACTAATACTGCCGTTCTTCAGCTTCTCTCCACTGATGGAATGATCCAGCAGTTTACCGCCACTTACGCTTCCTTCAGCTAAATGCTCACCCACAATGGATTCAGGCGCAATTTTCGAAGAAGTAACTGCCTTGTCCGCGATATTGATACTTTGCACAGCGTAATCTTGCAGCCATGGTGTACCGATAATGCCAAACTTCAGCTTTGAACCATCAATAGTGCGTGGAGCGATTTTCGCCCCAGTCACTGCTGCATCCGATAGATCATCTGTATAAACGGGCTGGAACCGCTCTTTTTCAGGAGCGAACCAAATCGTCTCAGGAAGATTATCCGCCTGTTTCTGAAGCTGCTCTTCCACTATAGGCTCAGGCTCTGGTTGCAGAACTGGTACGGAAATTGATTCCTCTTGAATGAATTCAGCTATTGCCCCTCCACTTACCTGAACATCAGCGAGCTCTGCTTTACTGACTCCGTCATTGCTGCTCCCCGAATCCTTAGAACTGCTTTTGCCTTCCAGCATGTTCAGTTCCTTTATATTGGGATTATCTACATAGTAGAGTCGTTTTTGTGGACTGCGCGGCTGCTTTTTTTTGGAACCCCTCACAAGCAGTCTCCTCCTTCCATCTGTTGTTTCTCCTAGGCATCATATGCAGCGGTATGGGCTGATGACACCCTTTTGCGATAAGCCCATAATAAGATTCTGATGAAAATTATATTTTCTTATATTAAAAAAAGGCTTCTGCCGCCGCGCATTCGTCCACCCTGACACGCGGGTACAAACATACAATGACAAGAGTAGTAAAAGCGGGAATCACGTGACCGAAGAAACAGGAGGAACAAACATGGGGCATAAGCTCGTTGGAATACTACTAAATGCCGATATGCACCGGGGCGTTCCCCGGCTAAAAACAGGACAGGAGTCTCTATCCAACTATGAAGAGGCGGCCGCTGCATACGGCTTGGTCCCCTGCTTCCTGAAGCTCGCGGACATCGATACAGACTCAGGCTTCAGTGCCGCCTATATAAAGGGATCTCATGGATATAAAAGCGTAGTAGTCCCTACGCCCACTGTCATCCATAACCGGGCCATATACAGTCAGAATAGCCCAGGAATGCAACGTCTGCTGCGGCACCATCCTTTGGTGTACAATACTTGCAATCGATACGGCAAGAATGAGATCCATGAACTGCTTGAGCAGCATGAAGAGCTGCGCGAGGTTTTACCAGCAACAACTGGAGGATCTGGACTCAAACAAATGATGAATCGTTACCCCGATCTTATTCTTAAACCTTGCCGTGGAAGCATTGGGAATGGTGTCATGCGACTGGTTCGTAAAGGGTCTCAGCGCTGGAGCTTAAATTATCTATCACCCTCAATGCGTCGCTGGATAAGCACTCCCGTATATCAGGGGGCACTGCCAAAAATGCTACGAGCACGCCTTGCCTCTGTCCCTTATCTCGTGCAGGAGCGTATTCCCCTTGCTGAGATTGGAGGACGTCCCTTTGATTTACGTGTCACCGTTCAACGTGGCTGGGGAGGCGATTGGCAGGTCACGGGTCTCTTTGCTAAACTTGCACCCCCTGGGGGGTTTGTCTCTAATATAGCCCGTGGAGGAGAAGCGTTAAGCTCTTCCTTTGCGCTGGAAAAAGCCTTCTCTAGAGCAATAGCGGCCCATATCCGTATGGCTGTCGAAACACTTAGCCTTGTTATAGCTCGTTGTCTCGAACAAGACCTTCCAGGTCTGGCCGATATCGGACTGGATATTGGCATTACTAAGGATGGTCGCATCTTCTTCATAGAGTGCAATGGCCGCGATCAACGCTATGGATTTCATAAAGCCGGCCTTACGGAGATTTGGAAGGAGAGTTACCGAAGACCTATGGGATACGCACGTTTTTTACTAGAAAAGAACAGCCTCATATATAACAGTTATTGATTTGTCTCCTATTCTATGTCAATATAATGCAGAGCAGATGGCGGCCACATACGACCGTACTGCTGTATTATGGAAGGGAGATGGGCATGGTAAAACAATTGCTGCGGCTAATGACCGAGCTATCCTCGCACCGATGGCTTTCACGGTTAATGGGGTCTTTTTCTCATAGTAGACTCAGCCGTTTTCTAATCCCGGTATTTATTAAGACTTATCAAATCCCCTCCGCTCAAGCGGAGAAGAATCCTGGAGAATATCACACTCTTAATGAGTTTTTCAGCCGCCGGCTGAAGCCTGGCATGCGGCCTATTGCAACCGATGCTGACGCTTTAGTGAGTCCCGTAGATGCAATGATTACTGCTATGGGTGACATTTCCTCTGGTACGATTATGAATGTAAAAGGGCAGGATTATAAGATCGAGGATCTACTTAATCATTCTCCGCATCTGGAACTATACAAGAGAGGTTTTTTCTTCGTCCTTTATCTAAGTCCTACGGATTATCACCGGATTCACTCTCCCCTTACTGGACATAAGGTTGAGAGTGATCATATTCGTGGACGAGCCTATCCTGTCAACGATTTCGGCATGCGACATATGAAGGGCGTACTGAATCGCAATGAACGTCTTATTACGTATATCGCCGGAGACTACGGAGAAACCGCAGTAGTAAAGGTAGGCGCGATGAACGTCAGCAGCATCGGGTATACGGATGCTAACGCTACCGAGTGGCAAATCGGCGATGATCTAGCCTATTTCGAGTTCGGCTCCACTGTAGTACTGCTTATGGAGAGCGGTACTTTTACCCCAAGACCCAAGCTTGAGGTCAACACGAAGGTAAAGATGGGGGAATTGCTGGGGACGCTGCATCGGCCGCTTTAGTAAAGCTGCGATATAACAAAATAAGGGTATCCCTAACCGATTGAAAATCGGCGCCGGGATACCCTTGTTTTGTTTATTTCACTTTAGAGCTTGTTACGCTAGCATAGTAATCCAGTACATTGTTAATGATCACAGCTGCTTCAGCTCTTGTGGCCGAAGCTGTCGGATCCATTTCTCCACTGCTGCCTCCATTTACAATAGCAAGATCTTTGAAGGCATACACCGCTTCTTTAGCATAACCCGCAATAGAAGCATCATCTGGGAAGTCATGGTTAGTCACTTGCGGCAATTCAACATTCAGTTTCTTCAGTGCATTGAATAGAATTACACACAGGTCCTGACGGCTAATGCTGCTGTTAGGAGCAAACATGCCATTACCGATACCATTGATCAGTTGATTAGAAGTCCCAATCTCAACATAGTTTTTATACCAAGCATCTTTCAGAACGTCAGTAAACTGCTTTTGATTCTCGCCCATGCTGAAGTTGAAGCTTTTTACTACCAAGGCAACAAACTCTGCACGGTTTACCTTCCCACTTGGATCAAAGCTTCCGTCTGTTCGTCCGCTGATAATATTTCTCTCCACCAGCGCTGCAATCGCAGATTCTGCCCAGCTAGGAATTAGAGTAGCATCTTTAAACTTATTCTTAAGCTCTTGTCTGATTAGCTCCGGTGTCTTCGTTTTTCCATCTGTTGTTGGAGGCTGAGGCTGTTCTCCAGGTTTTACGACTTCTCCAGGAATCGATGGTACTGAAGGTACCGCTGGGGTAGCCGGTGTTGGTGTACTTGGTTGACCATCACCTCCACCGCTGTAAGGCTTAACGATCACAGAGAACTGTACCTTCAGGCCAAGTGGATTAGTTATACCCTCCGGCAAGATCAGATCCCCCTTGATGGTGTACATTCCTTCCGTATTACCGTTATAGCCTTCCTTGTTCCACTGAACAGAAACGACCTTAGTCATCCCGGTATTCAGGGTTACTGATACTGAAGCTGGAAGCTCCAGCACGTCAAAGCTGGTACCATAAGCAACACTTTTACTTGCTAGTGCTTGCACTGCCGTGATTTCCGGTATCGTAATGACCTCCGGCAGTACTTCGATCGTAATCGATACCTTCAGGTCCTTTGGATTGCTGATACCTTCCACAGGTACTAGCGCTCCTTTCAGGATATAAGCTCCTTGCTTATCGCCATTATAACCTTCACTATTCCAATCGATGGATATCGCCTTTGTCTCACCGTTGTTCAAGGTAGCTATGACCGATGATGGCAGCTTCAATCCATTAAATGGAGTGCCAAATGGAACGCTCTTACTTTCCAAATCCTGCACTGTGACAATCTCAGCGATACGAATCACTTCCGGCATTACCTGAATGGTGATGGAAGCTTTCAGATCATTAGGGTTGATCATTCCTTCTTCTAATATCATAGTACCGTTCAGTACGTATGATCCTTCCACATTGCCGTTATAACCAGCAGGGCTCCATTTAACAACAAGTTCCTCCTGCTCATACGTATCAAGCGTTACTGTAACTGAAGACGGCAATTCCAACTTATCAAAAGCGGTGCCAAATTCAACATTTTTGCCCTCCAGCTTCTCAACTTTAGTAATCTGGATAGGTTTAGTGCCTTCTGGCAGTACAACCACTGTAATAGAAACAGTTTGATGGGTACTATTCAACACACCCTCAGGAAGCTCAAAGCTACCTGCCAGCGTATAACTCCCCGCTTTTCCACCGTTGAAATCTTTACTATCCCATTGTACAGGCAAGTGAATTACCCTTTTGTTGCCCAATGTAGCTTCCACTGTAGCTGGTAGATTTAATTCTCCTGCAGCAGTTCCGAACAGCACACTCAGCAGTTGCGGCTGAGCAATCGATATAATTTCTTTAGCATGGGTATCTTCTGTCCATTTGGCATAATACACCGCGCTTATGTTCATTACCGTTTCTACGGTTAATGCATTACCGGTCCCTTCTTTATTATCAAACCAGCCAGTAAAAATGTAGCCTTCACGTTCCGGTACCCGAGGTAAGGTGCTTAATGCTTCACCTTTAAATGCGGTTACTTTGGCAGGAGCCGGTGAGTCCAGATAATTCTGATCGAAGGTGACTTCAATCGGATCAGCATAAATGAGTTCAACATATTGTAAATTCGCATTTAGTCCGTTAAAAATCATATACACATTATGTTTTCCAGTCACTTTGGTTCTGTCTAGGAAGGTCTCCGCTGTCAAATAATGATCAATGTAAGAATTTCCAGGCGTTTGTTTGCTGCTTGCTATTCCATAATTTCCCCAAGCAGCGCCTGCTTTCTGAGCAAAACTAATGCTTGCAAATTCATTACCAAGTTCAAAAGAACCTCCGCCGCTGTAGGCATCAGCGTATGCTCTTCCTTGTGTAGTAGCTCTTTTAACTGGTTTACCCGTATTGTCAGCCTCTGTATAGAATTTAAAAGATGGAGACGATCCGCCTTCACGGGCATACTGCACTCTTACTTCCACAAGATTAGTCAAGTCAACCTGACCGAAATAAACAAGGTCATTAGAATTGACATAACTCATGGCGTCCGTACCACTTTCGAATCTGAACTGGGTATTCGTTGCATAAATCCATGGTGCATTATAAGGATAGATTCTAATACCGTTCTCTACTTTCAGCGTTTCTATCGGAGCAATATGGATTGGCATAGATGATATGCTCAAATCTGTTATAGCCGCTTTCAAGGAAGCTATGGCTTCTGCTACAACCTCGTCATTGACCGGCTCGGCAAGTACTGCCTTAACCTCTTCCAATACAGCGTTAAATTTGAGCTTTTTATAAGCAGTATATGCATTCATATCGATGTTTTGAGCAGCCTCAATTTCCGCACCTAACGCTGAAGTGTCAACATTGTCCTGCTTCAACTGGAAGGTTAACCAGTTCAGGTCAATGCCAGCACTCTCAAATACAATTCTAAGGGTATGCTCGCCTGCCGACAGCTGAACATCAGGAATTCTGAAGGTTTTCCATACCCCTTTAGTTGTGGTAAGGTCGAAGGTCCCCAGTAGCTTGTCGCCATCATAGATACCAAAGGACATTTGGGCGACATCCGATTGGCTAGAGCGAATTCGTGATGTAACTTTGTACATGCCTTCTTTCTCCACATTTACCTTATAGGAGATGGCTTCACCCTTGCTTGTATTGGTGTAGCATAATCCGCCGTCTACATCATTACTGCTTACTGGCGTGATTATCGGAGTAATGGAGGCAAATTCCGTCTCAGCTACCTTCAATTTAGTATTTTTCCCAATCTTCTTGACTGCCAAAGCTACATCACTGTTGATTCTGACATAATCAAAATCGGCAATAAATGGATCTGTGAGATTCTGACTTCCGTTGGACGCAAGTAACCCGAACTTCGGATTGGCATAGTTGGCAGTTGTACTGCCAAGTGAAATATACTCTTTGCCATCAGCACTGACATAACCGGAATAGCTGTTGCCTATTTTTTTCAGGCGTAAATACAACTCTTTCTTTTCACCAAAAATACTCGTGAGCTGAGCGGCAGACAGTTGCCCAATCGTAACAGGCTCCGTACCTACGGTCTCTTTGGTCATACCGATGATCTTTCCGCTACTGTATTCATACTTCACCCAGATATAGTTATTGTTATCCTGTGAAGCTGTGATGCCGACACCGTTATAATTTTGATTTGGCGCTTTGCTCATATTAATTTTCACTGTTGCTTCCCAGTTTCCAAAGGCCTCCTGCTGGAAATAGTTCTTCAAATCTGCATGATCACTCCAGAAGTCGCCTCTTTCAGCGATGATTCTCAAATATCCGGGAACAGTGCTCAAAGACCAATTTTTGTTATTTTCTGTATTGGTAGCCGTCTCTTTATTAATCATCCAGAAGTTGCTTAAATTCTCAGTGTCGAACTCATCGCTTTGTGGGGTCGTACCAAACTGTATCACATAGGAGTTGGCCTGATCGGAGCTGATACATTTGATCGTCACTCTTTTATTGATGAGGTCTACGTTGGCCGTTGCTTTTACACCATCATTCATTTCGAATGTAACTTCAGGTAAAGTAGCCCCATTACTGAGACCTACATCATAACTGAACCTAGTCTGTGAAAAGCCCTCAAGCGGCTTACCATCAATAGAGATATTCTTTAAATAAGCATAGGTCGGATTCTCAAAAATCGGTTCCAGGCCTTCCTCCGACGTGAAGATAACCTTGTAGATCCGTTTCTCTCCTCCGGCCGAAGCAGTAATTACAGCAGCCGGTCTATCTTTATCGGCTTGTCGTATACTTACGTCTACACCAGCTATCGCCGTAGCTTTGACTTCCGGGTAGCTGCTAGTTTCAGTCGGCTCACCAAAGGCTTTATAGTCGAGTTTCAATGGATTAAATATTTTGATCTTTTTGCCGCCAACCGTAATATCAGAGAGCTGTGGATCTCCTGATTTGTCCGTATTCACCCGGAACCAATCTCTTCCCGGCGTATAATTGACCACGTAATCAATCTTTGCCGTTCTTGCAAAGGCTGGAGATTGCATCAAAAAGCTCGTGATATTCTTGGCAGAACGCTGCAATTCTCCCAGGGTCAGACTGCCGTTAGCAAGCGATGTCATTGTATTAAAGGTACTGTTATTCCGATTCTTATGCGTTTCTGCATAATCGTTCGGAATGACCATGTAAAGGTCATTTTGGGCACGGACCATGGCTTTGCCGTTGGTTTCATCATAACGATTGGTAGTGGCATAGAAGCCCTGATCCTCACTCATCTTCGCCCACCAGTCTGTCATGACAATTCCGTCAAAGCCCCACTCTCCGCGGAGGATCGTGGTATTCAGATCATAGTTACTGGAAGCCCATGTTCCGTTTACCGGACCATAGGACGTCATCACTGAACGCGCCTTTCCACTCTTCACTGCCATTTCATAACCTTTCAAATAAATCTCGCGAAGCGCTCTTTCAGAGACAAGTGCATTCACAAGATGTCTATCCGTTTCCTGATTGTTCGCAGCGAAATGCTTAATAGTAGGCGCCGTACCGTTCTTCTGAAGACCTCTTGTCTGTGCAGCAGCCATGATGCCTGTCAGTAACGGATCCTCCGAAAAATACTCGAAGTTTCTCCCGTTCAGGGGACTTCTGTGGATATTGATTCCCGGTCCTAGCAGCGTATCGATATTGTTAATCAGCATTTCTTTGCCAAGAAGATCAAATAATCTTTCATTCAGCTCGGTGTTCCACGTACAGGCAAGCATCGTCCCGTTCGGGATACTGGTTGCCTTCTCTGCATTGGTCTCCATCCGGATTCCTGAAGGGCCGTCCGCAGCACTATCGATAGGGAGCCCTAATTTCAGCAGATTTTTAGTAACACCACCAAAAGCCGCAGCGGTACCGGCAGTAACTTTGGGGCTGGACATCCCTTCCCCTAAAATAATGGCCCCCAGATCGTTGTTGGACAATTGTGCAATGAACTGATCCATAGTCACTTTCTGATTGTATACATCCAATAAGGTATAACCCTTGTCTCCCGTTTGTGGAATGGACGCAGGGAGATTTTGCTTGATTCTCTCATCCAAGTCGGTAGTCCGTGTCGGTACCTTTTCAGTGACAGTGGTAAAAGTACCATTTTCATTCGGTTGACCTGGTTTGATACGATCAAATTCCTTAGTTGGCGCGAGCGCTTCCTGCAAGGTTTCTACAACCTTCAAAGCATTAAGGCTGTATACTCCTTGCTTTTCGCTGTCACTTACACTGTTACCTACGTAAATATTATAGTCACCAGCTTCTAGAACATAAGATGAATCATGACCTGTAATTCCACTATCATCATAGGAGGCCATATCTTTGGTGTCATACGTGATGGTGATCGACTGTGATTCCCCTGGCTGTAACAGCCGGGTCTTAGCAAAAGCAGCAAGCTCCTTGGCCGGCTTGCCAAGTTTACCCTGTGGTGCACCGTAATAAATCTGTACAACTTCTTTGCCTTCCACCTTACCTGTATTCTGAACAGTTACAGTCACTGCAACCTCATTCTCACCAGCGTTGACATTATCAGTCGTGATCTTGAAATTGGTATAGGACAGTCCGTACCCAAATGGATAGAGCACCTTATCCGGAGCAAAGGTCTCAAAATAGCGGTAGCCTACATAAATATCCTCACTATAAGAATTCTCAGTTTTGCTGCCAAAATGTGCAGTAGAAGGGTAGTCAGCAAGTGTAGCTGCAATCGTATCGCTCAATTTACCGCTTGGCGTAACGTCTCCGGTCAGCACGTCGGCTACTGCGCTACCGCCTTCCATCCCCCCTTGCCATGTGTACAAAATAGCAGCTTTGGGATAGTTTTTCGCCCATGACATATCGATAACGTTAGCTACGTTCAATACGATGGCCACTCGGTCGAATTTGGCATAGACCCGGTTAAGCATGTCTACTTCAAGGTCTGTCAGTTTATAGGCACCCTTGACGTCCGTATTATCCTTATCTTCACCGGCTGTTCTACCGATGATGACCACAGCTGTATCCGTTTTTGCTTTTGCTGCATCCACTATTTCGTCGGTCAAGGGCATTTCCGCCTGGGACCACGGCTCTGCTGCCCAGCCACCACCGCCATTGTTGAAAGGATTCTTTTTGATCCAGTCAGCATATACCTTCGCCAGATCTTCATTTAACTTGAGACTGGGATTGTTCCGGAGACCTTCCAGAATCCCATTCACATAATCTACCCTTACCGCACCGCCAGATCCTGTGCCAGACTTGTAATAATGCGCTTGTATGCGGCCAAATACCGATACATTTTCACTCTTCTTGATAGGGAGCACTTGTTCATTCTCATTTACTTGTGATCCTGCTAGTTTATACGCCGGATTTTGCAGCAGCACAATTCCTTCAGCGGCCACTTCTCTGGACACATCCGCTAAACCCGGGAGAACCTTGGCCATAACGGGAGAACTGGTACTAGGCGTTATGATTGAGGTTATCAGAATGCAGCAGAATAATATTTTAAGTAAGCGATTACAATTTTTCCTCATACTTATCACCATTCCTTTCGATTAAGGTATAGCTTAGGATTATGGGTCATCGTAAAGAGCGAGATTTCAATTAAATTTCTAATACATAAACGTTCACTTCATAAATCGATAGGATGAATTTACTTTCAGGAAGGAGTTATTCTCTAGAGCGCTAGCCGCTGTGGAGTAAGGCTTATTCAAGCATCAAGTGTGTTACTGATTAAATCTAAACCGGTTTAGATTTTTTGCATAATTCTCCTAACTCATACTTACAAATTAAAACGTGCGAAAATGTTCATTAATTCCTCCTTTACTTTTTAAACTTACATTGAATACTATCATCAGAAATATCATCCTAACATAGAAAATCCTCATAGATTTATTGAATATACTCATATATCACAAAACTAAATTAAAAATAGCAGGGAGAATCAGCATCGCTCAATGCCGATTCTTCCTGCTATAAAAACCAAAAGCAAGTTCGTGGACTTTCGTTGAATTAGAATTATTTTGCAGATAAAAGACTCTCAGTAATGTAATTTAACTGCGCTTCAAGCGTAACGGGATCACTATATGTATCAGCGGTTGGGTCCAGTTGGAATACGTTGCCTGCTTTTACGGCAGGGAGATGCTTCCATAAGGAGTTGTCATAGACGATTTTCGGATCGCTCGTATCGCCAGCCCATGGGCATGTGAATACAATATCTCCAGCAAATTGAGGCAGCTTCTCAAGGGAGATTGTTGCCCAACCAGTGCCGCTGTCTATAGCTTCTTTCTGCGCTTCAGAAGGTGCTTTCAGGCCAAATTCATTATAAATAATTTCTCCACCGCGCCCGTAGCTGTGACCGAATACGAATAGTCCACCGGAATAAGGATTTAGGATAGAAACGGTTCTATCACCTACAGCTGCCACCACCTTAGGCTTCAATTCACTGATTTTTTTGTTCCATTGTTCCACCCAAGCTTTAGCTTCGACTTCTTTCCCCGTTAATGTACCGAAATCAAGCATTTGATCTCTGATAGTTTTTGCTCCGTATTGAATGGCTACTACTGGCGCTATTTCGGCCAGTTTCTCAATTCCTTCCATTCCGGAGAATACAACAATAAGATCAGGATTCAGCTCTAAAATGTGTTCAAGAGACGGTTCATCCCCAAGGCCTTGAACGCCTTCCAGCATTCCTTCAAAGTAGGGACTGTTTAAGACACCATTCATAACACCAACAGGTTTGATACCTAACGCCAAGAAGTATCCAGTGTCGAAGGAGGTTAAATCGACAATCCGTTTCGGATTCCTGGGTACTTGAATATCTCCGTTACTTGCCTGATATGTAACCATGTCCACTTCGCTGGATGAGTCATTGCTGTTTGATGAAGATGCAGCACTTTCTGTCCCTTCTACTGAGGTGGTGTGCTCAACTGCTTGTCCGCAAGCTGATAGCAGTAACGTTATAACCAAAGTAAACACAAGCAATAGGTAAGTTTTTGGAGATTTAAACAAAATAAATTCACTCCAATCGACATATTATATAATGATAATGATACTGATAATCATTATCAATACAACTATATAGTATTATTCTATCCTTGGCAATGGAGAATACGTTAACATCTACTGCATTTACCTTTTGGATGCCTACTACACACTACAAACAAAAGGACAGCCCCACGGCTGTCCTTCCTCTTTTCAAGCCATTATCTGCTCTTTACACCTGTTACGCTATTACACATGTCCTTGCTTAGCAACATCAAGCGCCTTGGCGGCAACCTGTTCTGGATCTCCTAAATAAAAGCGGCTGATTGGATTAATGTCCTCATCTAGTTTGTACACGAGTGGTACCCCTGTAGGAATATTGAGCTCCAGCAGTGCTGCCTCATCAATATCCTCCATAAATTTGATCAACGCTCTCAGTGTATTGCCATGGGCTGAAATGAGCACCCGTTCCTTTTTACGCACAAGGGGGACGATGCGATTTCTCCAGAAATCACCCACACGATGAACAGTATCTTCCAGACTCTCGCCTCGCGGAATATCCTTCGGACGAATACTGCTATAACGAATGTCGTTTCTGGCATACCGAGGATCATTAAGCTCCAGCAGTGGAGGCCGAACCGATAAACTCCGTCGCCAGAGATGCAATTGTTCTTCACCGTATTTTATCGCCGTTTCACTTTTACTAAGTCCCTGAAGTGCACCATAATGCCGTTCATTCAGCTTCCAGGACTTTTGCACAGGAATCCACAGCAGATCCATTTCATCGAGAACATAGTTGAGTGTTTTGATCGATCGTTTAAGTACCGATGCAAAAGCTAGATCAAACGTATACCCTTCATCCTTCAAAAGCTTGCCAGCAGCCTTAGCCTCTAGAATACCCTTTTCGGTTAAATCCGGATCACTCCAACCCGTAAACAAATTTTGCACATTGTACTGGCTTTCACCATGACGTATTAGTACGATTTCGTACATTTTATCTCTCCTCCCACCTGTATGCTCTGGAACTCTGTTACTTCATGCAATAGATCAGCCTGATAATCTCTAGTATGGGCGTTTTTTCGCCAATTGAATGTAAGATATGCAACAGAATGCAAAATTACCCTCACAGGAGATTTATTCTATTGTATCAAATACAACAAGAGGAACGATAAATCCTTCAGTTTGCCAAGCATAAATGCCTAGCGGCATCCTTATAAGGACGGTAAGCGTTGATCTCTTATATTTCAAAAAAACCGGAAGCCTGTTGGCCCCGGTTATTTAAAGTCTTTGGTCATGTCCAGCGATTATATACCTATTTACTCAGTTTAGAACCAGCTGTCTATGGCAAAAGCACTCGATTGCTTTAATCTTCTTAAACGGTTTCTAAAAAGCCCTGCGCCTCCACTTTTACAATCGGTGTTGCAGATTCGGCGTCTGATCATCATCCCATGCGTCTCCCCTTCCAAGAAGTATGTAAATTCTCTGTAAACTAAACTGCAAAGTATTTACCCTTGGATGAAATAACTGAAACAACGAATGCAAATCAGCGGATCTCAGATGGACTTTTTCCGGTATACTGCTTGAACTGGCGGCTGAAAAAGAATATGTCACGGTATCCAAGCGCATCTGCTACTTCAGTAACATTCATTCCTGCGTAAAGCAACAAATGCTGAGCACGCTCAATCCGGGCTCGAATGACATAAGATTGAACGGAAGAGCCAGTAAGCTCCTTGAACTTAATTGAGAAATACCGCGGCGACAGCCCTGCACGTGCAGCAAGATCCTCTACGCGATGCGAAATCCCGGGATGTTGGCTCACATAGTTCGCTATTTCATGAATAATCTCAGTTAAATGGTTGCTAGCATAACGTTCTACAGGCTTCACTCGATCCTCCCTAAGCAGATGAATCATTAGTTGCTTTAGAACAAGCTGCCCTTCTTCCTCAGCTGCGTACGTATCCACTAGGAACAGCCTGACGTAACGAGCAAGCAGATGCTCAAATTCAACGGTTTCTGCGAGTACGCGATAGGGCAGAGGAATTTCCGTCACCTCTCCGGTGACATCAAAATGAATATATGTAAGGACAAGCGGTCTTTGCGGATTATGAGTAGCGCTAGTATGGTCACCCGGACGGAACAGGAAGCAGCTTCCCTTGCCCACTTGGAAGGGTTCCCCGTTACGTATAACCGTCCCTTCCCCGCTCCATACATAGAATAAATCATAATTTTGCAGCGACTTCTCTCTTTTTTGCCATTTCCAGCTTGGTTCGCACACAATCTTCGCCAAGGCAGGTAATATAACAAAAGAGGACGGCGATGCGTGCAGCATAACGTTCCCTCCCAAAAGTTTTGTTAGCATAAACTACTTTGAGTTTCTTCGCAAAACTTGCTTCGTAAGCATTCGTTTCGTTTTGTTAGCATAAACTGCTTGAGTTACTTGCCAAAACTTACATCGTTAGCATAATCTACTCTGAGTTACTTCGCAAAACTTGCATCATAAGCATTGACTTCATTTTGCTGTCCATCCCCACCATCATACCTTGTCATGTTGCATTTTGTACATCTTGCCACGACAAAAGGAGGCGCTTTATTCCTTCCTCCAGCTCCACAGCATTCAGATGGGCAAAAGCAAAACATGCGGCTGGCTCCCCAGCCGAAACTTGATATAACGCCGCATCTCTGAAATCTGTGCCGCGCCTGTGCGCCGCCGCCCGGAATGCCACGAACTCTTCTCTACTGCGCAGCCACCGCGCATATACTTGTAGCCCCGCATCGCCAGGCAACAGTTCAAACAGCTCATTCAACTGTTCCGACAGCAGAGTCCTAAGAATACGGCCACGTTCGCCGTAAATGCGGGTCATCCGGCGCAGATGACGACTATAGCCGCCGGTATTCATGAACCGCGTCAACGCACGCTGTTCCAGCAGTCCTACTGGCAAGGGCTCATATAACGCCTTGGCGGCGATCGTCGGCTTCACCAGCGAGGGTGGGAGCACTGCGAAGCCAAGCCGAAGGCCAGAGAACATCGTGTTTGAGAAGGAGCCAATATACACGACCTGTTCTCCGCGATCTAGCGCTTTTAAAGGCTCAATTGGACGTCCTGACCACCGAAACTCACTGTCATAATCATCTTCAATGATCACCGCATCATGCCGCTGCGCCCATTCCAGCAAGATTCGCCTCCGTTCCAAAGGCAGCACCACACCTGTAGGAAATTGACGACTCGTTGTAACAAACAACAGACGCGCATCCCAATCCTCCGGGATAAGACCGCTGTCATCCAGCTTTCCTGACAGCAATCGTCCCCCGTTAATCTCTACCGCTCGGCGAATCCCATGAAAGCCTGGGTCCTCGACAACCGCTGCGCCTCCTGCATCCAGCAGTAACTGTGTCAAAATAACGATGCCTTGCATCGAACCGCTAAACAATACGATATGCTCTGCATCCGCACGAATTCCGCGGGTAATCCGCAGATGTGCAGCAATAGCTTTCCGAAGTCCTTCATCTCCTTGAGGTGGACAAGTACTTTGAAGCAATCCGCCTTCCTTCCCTCCGGCATAGGACAGCGCACTACGCCATTCGGAGTAAGGAAAATGCTCCATCCTCATACCACTGCTAAGAAAGCTTATAACATTGTTGCTACGCTGCTCATACAAAGGTGTCGGACGCGCAAGTAGTCGCCTTCCCCATGCCGAGAGTGGGATCATTCTCTCTGATGCAAGGCCTCCCCCAGCAACATCTGCCACTTCACCCCAAGCTGCATTTTCACGCTTAATATCTCCAGAAGCTGAAGAGAAGCTATCTTCTGATACGAATGTCCCCCGCCCTGTCACCGTCCTTACATAACCATCAGCAAGCAGCATTTCGTACACCTGCGAGACTGAACCGCGCGACATGTCATAGTGCATAGCCAAACTTCGTGTAGACGGCAGCTGCGTGCCACCTTGGAGAATCCCCTCCAATATTGCAGCGCGGAGCGCATGATATAGCGCTAGATATTTGTAGCGGTGTATTGCCAGATATTGATCGTATGCCAGCGTGATATTCATTGTTTCCCTCCTTGGCCAGCAAGTGGTCCATTAAAAACTATCTTAATTGGTCCTTTTTAATTGTCAATGACTCTTCTATTCTTGAAAGAACATCTACATTGGAGCAAACGCTCTACACTAATAAGAAAAAGGAAGTGATCCCTATGCGCAGAAAAGAATTTCAAGTAGATCAGGAGGAAGAATTGGCCTCTTTTCTAGACGGAATGAGCTATGGTTTTCTCGGGACAAGCGATGAACAAGGGCTACCGCGGGTGACGCCGCTGAATTTTGTATATACAGATGGGTGTTTCTATTTCCACGGCAGTCATGCTGGCGGCAAAATGGAGGCGATCCGCAATCAGCAGAAGGTCTGCTTTACCGTAGCAGATGAGTATGCGCTGATTCCGTCTTATTTTAGTGATCCTGAGATGGCCTGCCCAGCCACCGCATATTTTAAAAGTGTCACCGCCTACGGCATAGCCGAACCTGTAGATGACATTAGCGAAAAAGCCATCGTACTCTCCTTGTTTATGAAAAAACTCCAGCCCGAGGGTGGTTATGAGCCTATTGATGCTGAAGACCCTAGGTACCGTCCCCGTCTAAAGGGAGTCGCGGTAGTGCGCATTACTCCGGATGAGATCACGGCAAAGTTTAAGTTTGGGCAGAATCTAAAAGAAGAAGGACGTTCCGGGGTCATTTCCGGCCTATCTGAAAGAAATCATCCACGGGATGAAGAAACCATAGAAATGATGAAAAAATACTGCCCCTACCACTCCGAATAATAGTTACGGATAAACCAGTTTCTCGTACAAAATAAGCACTACGTATAGTGTAAAACTTAAACTTCCTTAAATTTTTAAAAAACGTATCTTTCCAAGTGACGGTTGCAAGTGGCGGTGATATAATGTTAGGCAATGTTAACAGTATGTTATCCCCAAAGAACCCTGGAAGGATGAAACTGATGAATCCACTAGCTGGACAATTAAACGAAAGTATCAAAGCAGGAAATGAACATGTGTACGATATGCTCTCTACGCTTGGCAAAGAAATTTATTTCCCTAAAGAGGGTATCCTGAGCCAATCCGCTGAAGCAGGAGCTCACGCCAAGAAATATAACGCAACCATCGGTATTGCTACTGAAGGTGGCGTGCCTATGCACCTCGGCGTCATCCAGGATAAACTATCCGCTTACAGCCCTAAGGATCTGTATAGTTACGCTCCTCCAGCAGGTAAACCAGAGCTGCGTACTGTATGGCGTGAAAAGATGCTGCGCGAAAATCCATCGCTAGAAGGTAAAACCATCAGCAATCCTGTTGTAACCAACGCCCTGACTCATGGGCTTAGCATTGTCGCTGACCTCTTCGCTGAGCCAGGTGACGCTATTATCTACCCAGACAAGAACTGGGAGAACTATGAATTAACCTTCGGAATCCGCCGCCATGGGGAAACCGTTAACTATCCGCTATTCACAGAAGAAATGACTTTCAATAGTGCGGGTCTGGAAGAAGCCTTGCTGGCTCAAAAAGAACGCGGCAAAGCCATTGTGCTTTTGAACTTCCCAAACAATCCTACAGGTTATACTCCGGGGATTAAGGAAGGCGATGAAATCGTCGCAGCTATCCTTCGTGCGGCTGAGGAAGGCATTAACGTGGTTGTCGTAAGTGATGATGCCTACTTCGGACTGTTCTTTGAAGACTCACTAAAGGAATCATTATTCGGTAAGCTTGCTCATCTGCACCCACGTGTGCTTCCAATCAAAATTGACGGTGCTACTAAAGAAGAATTCGTCTGGGGCTTCCGTGTTGGCTTCATCACTTATGCCTCGGAAGACAAGGATTTGCTGGCCGCATTGGAGCAAAAAACATTAGGCATCATTCGCGCCACTATTTCCAGTGGTGCACACCCATCACAGACCTTCGTACTGGATGCACTGAAATCTCCACAATTCGAAGAACAGAAGGAAGAGAAGTTCCAAATCATGAAGGGCCGTGCGAATAAAGTAAAAGCGCTGCTCGATAGCGGCAAATACGGCGATGATGTATGGACGTATTATCCTTTTAACTCCGGCTACTTCATGTGTCTGAAGCTGCATACTGTTTCGGCTGAAGCTCTTCGGCTTCACCTGATTCATAATTATGGACTGGGCACTATCGCTCTCGGTGAAACAGATCTGCGGATTGCTTTCTCTTGTATCGAAGAGGCTCAGCTCGAAGATCTGTTTGATCTTGTATACGCAGGCGTTCGTGATCTGGAAAAAGCGTAACAAATCTTTCATACTCCTTACAATCAGCTCCGTTTCTACGGGGCTGATTTTTTTTCTGGACTCCTCCGGCATTGGCCTATACATGCTTCTCTCTCCGCACATACAATACGATGTACTCAAGTACAACACACACCGAAAGGGGAATGAACATGAGCGAAGAAGTAAGAGGCGGATTTAACGGTTGTTGTGGAGGCGGCGGATTCACAAGTACTGGCGCCATTCTGGTTCTCTTTATCCTGCTGGTTATCATCAGCCGTTCACTCTTTGTCTAACTAGAGATGACAGTTACGGGAGAGAGCCTTGAGCTCTTTCCCTTTTCCAATGCTACACCTCATTCCCCACACAAAAAAGGCTTCCTCATCCGTAGAATCCTCTACTTTTGAGAAAGCCTTTTTTATTTTGAAATCATCTCTTACAAATCCTCGTCAACCATCCGTGCCGCTTTGCGGGACAAGTATCCCTTAAACAGAAAGGATACCAGAATCCCTGCTACAAATGTACCAATCACTGGTAGTAGACGGTCGCCTATAGAGGCTAAGAAAGGTAAACCAAGAATCAGTGCCACTACCAGATGTGCGCGGAATACAAATTGTGTTGTGTTATCCGCCTTACTGCCTTCAGGAAAGGGATACACTGTCAGCCAAAAAGACTCACTATGCAATTTGCGGAGTGCCGACAACTGTACACCAATAATGAACAGGAAGAACAAATAGATGGCGGTGCCGAAGTAACTGTCATGGTTCAACCAATTCAGCAGCAAAGCCAGTACCGAAATCCGCATAATGATTCCGAAGATGTCTCCCCGGGCGAAGCTCTTGGTCAGCAGATAGCGGTAAGCCGTATCCTTACGCCAAGGGAGCTTTGCGCCCCATTTGGAAAGATAACGACGAGCATATACCCGTTGCTCACGACCCGGTACATCCACGAACCAGCCCAGAACCATCAGCGCGCGTCCACCTTGATTCTTTTCCATGGCGATTAGTCTTTCCCATGGTACAGCGTGACGTGCAGGGACAGACAGTGCGACAAGATAGGCTGCTGCTAATAACACGATAAAGATTAGACTTGAGCCGACTGGCTGCCACAACCAAGCGGCAATGATTAATCCGCCGACTGCCCAGCGTAAGAAAGTAAATAGACCTGCCATCGGACGCGACAGCATAGCTATCTCTTTCCATAAACCGTAACTCGCAATTAACTTCACAGCTATCAAAATCAATATGGTAAATAAAAGTCGCTTAGGATTGTCATCTGTACGTATGTACAACGGCCAAAGAGTAATGAGCACAAATAACAATCGAACAATCTTCCATACGTTCCCACTAACCCACGAAGGTGCAAAATATTCCTTCATCCGATGACCTTGAGGCAGTAGAAAGATCGTATCTGGGGTCTGCAAATAAGTACGGAAGCTGCTATGCACTGCCGCAGGCAGCAGTATTGCAAGCATAATCCAACGAATGGGAATGCCTTCAGGCACATTCTGTAACAGCGATGTATACCAAGCTGAGAAGACAATTAACACAAAGAGGAAGACCATAGCTACGCCGCTTTGAATGATATATCCTACATAAGGAAGCATGCTTCCCATGAATCGACCTCGCCGCGTGCGCCGCAGCTCTTTCAAATCCATATTATTTCCCTCCCTGAACCAGCTCATAGAACAGCTGCTCCAAAGTCAGCCCCTGTAGTCCAGTGGTTGCCGCAATTTCTTCCAGCGTTCCCTGAGCAATCACCTTACCTTTATGCAGCACAATAAAGCGGTCGCAATAATTCTCAATGGTAGAAAGAATATGAGAGCTGAGCAGAATAGAGGATCCTGATTTTTTCAGGTCCATCATGAAATCAAGCAACGAGCGAATACCTAAAGGATCTAGCCCTAAAAAAGGCTCATCGATTACATATAACGCCGGCCGCGCAACGAAAGCACACATGATCATGACCTTCTGCTTCATGCCTTTAGATAGATGGGTCGACAACGTGTCCATCTTATCTTCCATATGGAACAGCTTCGCTAGATGTGAGGTGCGGGTTTCGTAATCACTTTGTTCAATCCCGTACGCTCTTGCTGTAAATTCAACATGCTCACGTACCGTCAATTCATCATATAAAAGAGGCGATTCAGGCACAAAAGTTAAAGCATTGTGATATCCGATGGGATCTTCTGCACGGGTCTTACCCTTTACTGTGATATCGCCCTTATGGGGCGACATCAATCCTAGAATATGCTTCATGGTCGTACTTTTTCCTGCTCCATTTAAACCAATTAAACCAACCATCTCGCCAGGCTGCACCTGAAGTGCAATATCATGCAGCACCGGCTTATTCAGGCTGTATC
The DNA here is from genome assembly GCF_002264385.1 of Paenibacillus sp. VTT E-133280. Lineage (NCBI taxonomy): Bacteria > Bacillati > Bacillota > Bacilli > Caryophanales > Paenibacillaceae > Paenibacillus > Paenibacillus sp. VTT E-133280. The sequence continues at coordinate 24,185 of NZ_NFUX01000039.1, read as the reverse complement.
CACCACTGAGGCCCGTAATTTGCAATACGGGAGAATTATTCATTGACCGTCACCTCTCGGAGTTTTGTCTTTCAACCACTTTGGTGCTCCTTTATTCTTACGGTTCTTCTCACGTTCCGCATTGCTGCTGCGTTTGCTTCGTGCAGGAGTCGCACCTCCACGCGCGCCTGTAGAAGGATTCACACTGCGCTGAGAATCGCGCTGTGGTTCTACGCTTGCCTCACTTGTCTGGATCGTAGCCAGTCTTTTAACAGGTTGCCGCTCTGTGCTGGTTGTAGACGGCTGGGTTCCTGCATTCCCAGATGTTCGCGCCTGTGGCTTACTGATATGCGGAGAAGAAGCATCGCGGCGTTGTCCGCTGTTCTCATTTCGTCCCCGTCCACTATTCAAAGCATTGCGCGCTTCATCTGCTGCTAGCACCTTGCCACCGACCATTTCCCGCTCTTCAAGGGAAATATCCAGTTCACGCGCAAATTTACGCATAATAAAGGTCTGCTGCTCTGTAACAATCGTTACGGATAATCCGCGTTTTCCCATCCGGCCCGTACGACCCGCACGGTGTACATAATGCTCGGAATCAAAGGCAGGATCGAAGCTAACTACCAGTGACAAATTCTCAATATCCAGTCCTCTGGCAGCTACATCACTGGCAACAAGCACACGGAATTTCCCCTCACGGAAACGTGACAATACATTACTGCGCGTTACTTTATCAGCATCACCGTAAAGTGCCGCCGCGGTTAGTCCAAGATGGTTCAGCTTAGCCTCTACCTCTGCAATATCATCTGTAGCATTCACGAACACAATCGCTTTATCTGGATTGTAATGACGGATGACCCGGCGTAGCATGTCTATTTTATTGCGTTCTTCAGTGACAACATAATGATGCTCTAAACTCTCTGCCGTCATTACACCTGGAGCAATTCCAACCTCTGCCGGGTTCTTCATTTCACGATTTGCCAAGGCTTTCGTCTCCGGCCCAATGGTTGCAGACAGCATAACGAGCTGGCGTGAACGCAGTGCGCTGCTAACAATTTTCGTTACCTCTCCGGCCCCGCTTAGCTGGAACATTTGGTCCGCTTCATCTAGAACAATCGTGCTGACTTCATGCATCTTTAACTTGCGAAGACCAATCAATTCGCGAATCCGGCCAGGGGTTCCCACAACAAGCTGTGGATGCTCACGCAGTTTGTCAATCTGCCGTTTGATGGCTGCTCCGCCAATAAGACCCATTACTCGAATCCCACGGTGTTCGCCATAACGTTCCGCCTCACGTAAGATTTGCATCGCCAGCTCCTGTGTAGGGGCGAGCACCAGCTTTTGGACCACCTTCTGCTCCGGGTTGATCGTTTGAAGCAGAGGCAACAGATAGGCCAAGGTCTTACCCGTTCCAGTCTGGGAAGCAGCAATAACATCTCTTCCCTCCAGCAGAAGTGGAATCGTCTGCTCTTGTACCGGGGATGGGGCGTTAATACCGAATTCCGACAATCGGGCAACTAGGTCTTCCTGAATGCCGATAGCCGCAAAAGAAGCTTTATTCATAAGTGTAATTCATCCTTTTCGCTTGAGATAATATCTTCATTATATGCCAAAAAGGCCTCTCCACCAAATGGAAGGCCAATAATGCTGACGGCAGGCTCTATTTTCTGTTCATCGCATTATAAGTAAGCTTGTCCGCCAGACGAGGAAACAGACCGTAAAGCCGAATACCAAACCCTGCTAAACCCGGTAGATCAATCTCTTCTTTGCCAGTTTCCATGACCTTTACGATCTTGGAAGAGACATGTTCTGGTGTCATCATCATCCGAGCTACACTCTTTTCATAATTGCCGGAAGGGTCAGCCGTTTTGAAGAAATCAGTGGCAATGGGGCCCGGGTTGACAGCCGAAACGATAATGCCGCTCTTCCGCAGCTCCTGACGGAGTGCATTCGTGAATCCGAGAACAGCATGCTTGGTGGCTGTATAGGCTACCGATTTGGCTGTACCGATCTTCCCTGCCATAGAAGCCACATTTACGATCTGGCCACTTCCCCGCTCTAACATATGTGGAACAACAGCCTTTGTACAACGAACAATCCCCATATAGTTAACATCCATCATATCATCAAACTCATGAGGCTCCATCTCTGTAAAAGCGGCGAATTTACCGTACCCTGCATTATTTAGCAAAATATCAATTCTGCCGTAAGTCGCCAAAATTTGAGCAAAGGTCTCTTGTACACCATCGGCATCTGTTACATCGCATGTATACAGTCCAAAAACGCCCGGAATACCGGCCGCCGTTTCTTTCAACTTCGCTTCAGAACGTGCCAAAAGGATCGGAATCGCACCTTGCTTACTAAGCATTTGTGCGGTTAATGCACCAATACCGCTGGATGCTCCTGTAATCACAACAACCTTATCTTTAAGTACCATAAACGGTATTTCAGCTCCTAACTCTTGCCTAAGAGATCATCACCTGAATATCCATCTCTCCAACCCCATCCATCAACAATGGAATACTAAGTGCTCTGCGAGGCAAAAAAGACATACTCTCAAGCTTCATAATTTGGGGAGGACTTATATCCACTGAAACCCCCTGATTATATAAAATCGTACTGGCATTTCCACTGATCATATTGCCTAGCTCTGAAATTGCACTCTGACCCATCTCATCCATCTCCGTAATCACATAGCCGCCCATCATAATCGATACCATTCGCAAGGCTACCTGCTCTGCGATACCAAATATAATATTTCCGCTCAGCTGGCCTGTCATTCCCACTTGAATCCATATATGATTATCGATCAGTTCAATTTCTTTGATGCCTAAATTCCCAGTGGAAGGCGAGACCTGAATCACTTGTTCTATAACAGTCCGTGCAGATTCTAAAAAAGGATTAATTACTTCTGCTTTCATGAAAGTCCAGTCTCCTCCTCTATCGTGCTTTAGTCATATACCAAAAGTCCCAAGTAATATGGATTTATTATACTTTATATATCGGCACAATTCAGCAAAAATTAATGTACATGTCGAATTCGAACCCAAGTTTGTTTATGTTGCAACATTGCTCTGTCGGGGATTATCTCCTATAATTTAAATCAAATGCCAACATGGAACGTAATATTTCACCCTATCACTTTCATATTCGCTTGTCCAAAGGAGGTATTCCATGAACATCAGCCAGCTGGAGACATTAATAACGATCTCCAAAACGATGAGCTTTCGCAAGGCCGGAGAACTGCTTAACTTGACCCAACCGGCGGTTTCAGCACAAATCAAGAGCCTTGAAGAAGAGTTCAAAACACAGCTGGTTGACCGGAACCAGCCTGTTACGTTAACCGATCGAGGGACTGTATTTCTGGAGCATGCGGAACAAATTGTGTCGATTGTCGAGGAGCTTAAACAGAGACTTGCGGATCTTGAAGATAATCCCCAAGGACATATTATTCTCGGCACTACTACCTCTATCGCCATTCAAATTTTACCGCGTATTTTATCCTATTTTAAAGACCAGTTCCCTCATATCAAAACATCTATTTCCTCTATGTCCTCGTCTCAAATTTATCAACATGTCGAGAATGGCATTGTCGATGTCGGCATTGGCTATTTGATCGGACGTAGTCCGAGTATGACTACTTCCATTCTTTATTATGATACATTCGAGTTGGTGGTCTCACCCAGACACCCCCTGGCTCAAGTTAAGACTGCAGGTATTGAAGCCCTAAGCAAAACCCCGCTAATTCTGCTCTCACCGGATACAGTGGGCCGTAAATTTGCCGATGAAGTATTCTCCAAGCATGGCATAGAGCCACAGGTAATAATGGAACTGACCAGCAGCGAGGAAGTGAAACGGATGGTAGAGCTCGATTTAGGTGCAGCCATTATTTCCAAGCAGTCAGTAACCGCTGAGGTGCGAGCCGGTTCCCTCAAAATTGTGCCTATTATTGAATTGGAGGTCACGCATCCTGTAGGTGTCATAACGAAGTCTGGAAAATACGTGAACTCAGCTATGAGACAGTTTCTTAGTGATCTCAAAGGTATGCCGGAGACACAATTTATTGGGTCTGAATAAAAAACACCCAAAAGTGGAATCGATACTTCTGAGCTAATTGCATAACCTTGTTTAAAGGAGTTGATCTTGATGAAATTTGACCTGCATACACATCATTTTCGCTGTGGCCATGCCGATGGAACGATTAGAGATTATATCGAAGCCGGAATTTCAGCAGGGTTAGGGGTAATAGGCATTTCTGACCACACCCCTTATTTTGGAAGCCCTTCCGAGCAAGCTTTTCCTCTAATTGCTATGGGTAAGTCCGAATTCTCAAATTATGTTCAGGAAGTGCTCTCCCTCAAAAAAGAATACGAAGGTGTAATCGACGTTCTGCTGGGTATTGAATCAGACTACTTCCCTGAGCATGCCGAGCTTTACCGCAAAACATTATCCGCCTACCCTTTTGATTATGTGATTGGATCGGTACATAGTGTTGGTGGCGTCAGTATCTTTAACAAGGGTCGCTGGAAAGGGCTTAGCAAGAATGAACAGATTCGTGTGAAGTCTGATTATTACCGATTGATTGCTGATTCCGCCCGCAGTGGCATGTTCCAAATTCTCGGACACATTGATGCGATGAAGGGAAATTATCCTGCTTTTTCAGAAATTCCTGCTCCAAAGCCAATTGATGACTGTCTGCAAGTCATTAGTGAATGTGGCGTGGCGATCGAAATTAATACCTCAGGCGGAACCAAGCTGGTTGGCGGTTGGTATCCATCAGAAGATATACTGGAGCGCGCACATCATTTTGGCGTTGAGGTTACTTTCGGATCGGATGCGCATAAGCCATCCCGAGTCGCAGAAGACCGAGATGCGGTAGCCGAGCAGCTTAAAGCGATAGGTTTTACGCATTGGGTTTATTACAAGCAGCGCGAGAAAATTAAAGTTTCACTGTAAAGATTTCTTGTATTTGAACAAATGCACCAAGCGTTATTGGTTTAGGGGTGGGGTTACCCTCCGTTAAACCAATCTCCGCTTGGTGCATTGTCGTTTATTTATAGGTTATCGCAGGTAAACCCTTGCTGCTTCAGAGTACGCTTCGCATCCCCATATTCCGGGTTGATATCGTAAAAATGAGCAATTGTGCTCGTCCAATCCCTCACCGTTAATCCCTGCTGCTGCATATATTCACGGTGGGTTTGATTATACGCCTCCAGGAGACCTTCCACATCCGGATTGTATTGTTCCTCATGAAACACCGCATCCAGCGGCAGCCGCGGCTTCTGTGCGACCTCTTCGGCCGGATATCCGACACAGAGCCCGACGATAGGGAATACGTACTCCGGCAGCTTCAACAGATCAATAACACCTGCTGTATTGCGCCGGACACCCCCAATAGGGATGATCCCGAGTCCCATGGATTCTGCCGCTGCAATCGCGTTAGCCACTGAGATACCGACATCTGTAGCTCCAACGAGCAGAGCATCTACATCTTTTACGGCTTCAAAAGACTTGCCTTCCACTTTACTTGCTAATTTCGCTCTATAGAAGTCCATGCAGAACACCAGAAAGACAGGGGCTGCTGCTACATGCTTCTGATTGCCGCACAAGACCGAAAGCTGCTGCTTACGCGCAGGATCTTTGATAGCTATAATGGAGACCTGCTGTCCATGAACCCATGAGGGCGCTGCTTGGGCGGATTCGATCATTATCTTTAGCTTATCCGGCTCCACTTGTAGATCAGAATACTGCCGGAAAGAACGGTGACTCATTAACGTCTGTATTACATCATTCAAGATGTTACGCCTCCTTCTAAATTCATTCGACTGTTTGTTAATCATAAACGATCGGATTAGGTCCTGACAAAAAAAATGGACCCGAATCATCGGGTCCCAAAGCAGTATATTTTTAAAAGGGGGTCATGTACTTAGTTTAACCGGACACTGTTAGAGTTTCATAACGGCATTATTTCATTTGTGTAACAATGTGAATACTTTCATTACATCGTCCAAGGAGCCTACTTTGGGCATCACCCGTTCCAGCATCATGCCGTTCTTAAGCATCACACGTTCGGATCTAATATTATCTCCTCGGCAGCGCCCTTCGATCCGTGTTATCCCAAGCGTATGAACACTGTAATTTAAAAATAAGCCAACCGCCTCTGTTGCCAATCCCCCTCCCCAGTACACCGGGTCTAGCATATATCCTAAAGTGGCCTTTCCCTCACGGCGGTTCCAATGCTGCAAAGCAACAATACCGATCAACTTCTGCTGCTCCTTCAAATAGATACCCGCATGTAACGCGCAAGGATCGAATGCGAATAACATCCGATTCACCAGCTTCTCCACCTGAGCAAGTTCTGATCCAGCTCCGGTGCGTATTTGAATATGAGCCTGCACTTCTGGACGGGAGAGCAGTTGCTGTAAATGACAAGCATCCTCGGGCGGAATCCTCCTAAGATCAACCGCCATACCTTGTTGCGTCTGGAAAGATACTGCCTCATAAGTACTCATACTCTCTCCTCCTCCATGCAGCTAAAATATCAGCCTATTCGTCCGTTGAATGATGCAATGTCAGCACCGTTAATTCAGGCCTACATAGAAACCGAAAAGGCATGACTGTTTCACCGAAACCTCTATTCACATACACTGGCATGCGCTTGGTATCTGTATAATACAATCCATTTATGTACTTTTGAGACCCATAAGGGGTGAATGGAGCACCTACAAACGGCAGGCGAATCTGTCCCCCATGGCTGTGCCCGGATAGCTGCAGGTGAAATGAATGAGCCTGTGCTATATCAGCATAATCCGGTTCATGCATCATCAGAACGGTAAAGGTTCCTGCAGGCACACCCCTGAGTGCCTTCACAGGGTCAGGCTCACCATGCAGCAGATCATCCAGCCCGGTCACAGCCATAACTGCTCCACCTCTTTTTAGAAGATAAGAATCATTCCTTAGCACCCGGAATCCAGCTGATGTAAACAACTCGATAATCCGCTTCGTATTCTTGAAATCATGGTTGCCTAGCACCGCATATTTTCCTAGAGAAGCACTCAGCTCTGCCAATACAGGTATGGCTTCTACAAGATCCTCAGGGTTGCTGTCCACGATGTCACCTGTAAAACATATAAGATCGGGTTCCTCCTTAGCTATACGCTCTGCAAGTCGAGCCAGATCACGGGCATCCTTATTAAACCCAAGGTGAGTATCACTGAAATGGACAACCTTCATGCCTGAAAAAGCAGAGGGAATATCTTTGAAGGACAATTTCAGCTTAGTAACCTGAATCCAGTTGGGCTCCCCTTGCCAAGCGTAACCACTTGTGAGCAAGCCTGCGCCGATTACAGTAGCCGCACCTCGAACAAGGAATTGCCGGCGGGTCATCGTTGTCTTGCCCTTAGATCGACGTTCAGAGGTGCTAGAGTGAGTGTCTTTATTTTTCTTATTGGGAGAAGCCCCAGACGATTGTATCTTCATACGGAGTTTCTCCTTCCCTTCAGCTTTCGTTTAGAGCCGTTAGTACAATTCTACATTCTTCCTCTGGCGTATCACTGTATGCGGATGCGATGCCTCTCTTAGCAATTTCTGTTTTTGGGACTCGTTTCATCATAAAGGCTACTTCCACCGTCTTCTTAAAGGGAAAAGGATCCAGAATTAACGTTGACTTATCTTTCCACTCCACGGTTATCGTACGACCTGACGTAAAACTGAAATCTTCACTGCCAGAAAACCCTTCACGCCACCATGGATGCTCCTCAGATTTCGGGCTACCCGGCTCATTTAAAGCCAAATATAAAGATAAATCATCGCAGAATTCTAAAAGACGAGCATCATAATACAGTTCATCCTCACCAATCGGTTTGGATACTTCCAGCGCTCGGTGAATACGGGATCTACGTTCCTCTTCATGCGCTTGATACAATTTCAGTTCTGGATTATCCAGTCCCGAAATCTTAATGAGTCGTTCAAAATGCAAGCTGCACAGAAGCGCTCCATAGGGTGTTCGCTCTTCGATCTCATCAAGTCCTCGCTTATAAAAGGTCAGCTTCGGTACCACAGGAAAATCAATAAAGGTGTAAGGCGCGCTCTCCGCATCGTTCCAAAAGGGCGTCTCATCCAGATCAATCCAGCCCCGGTCATGTTCAGCTACCGCCCAAAGCACCTCATCCCGGCGTCCTTCTTCTGGCACATGCTCTTCCTTGAACCAAATGGCAAGCTCTCCAGCTAACTTCCCGTGATCATGCTGTTTAACCATTACAATTGCTCCATCATGCTCCCGACAAATCACGATTATTCCTCCCTGTTGTTCCACACCTAACGTACGTTAACAATGGATATTATAGCATATGCTATTCATTCTTCTGATCTAGACAATTTCCTATTCCCTACCAATTATAAACAAAAAAGCTATCCTCAGCGAATAAAAATCCACCATTGAGGATAGCTCGATATTAAAGATCTGGCGGTACTACTTATTACACACCTAACCAGCGTTTGAACATATGTTTTGTCGTCTGCTTATTAATTTCTGCAATGGAGGTAGTCAGAGGAATCCCTTTTGGACAAGCGCGTACACAGTTCTGTGAGTTACCACAGCCGTCAATACCGCCATCTTCCATCAATGCGTCCAATCTTTCATCAGCATTCATTTCGCCCGTAGGATGAGCATTGAACAGGCGTACTTGAGAGATGGCTGCGGGTCCGATGAAATCCGTCTTCTCGTTGACATTCGGACAAGCCTCCAAGCATACGCCGCAAGTCATACACTTAGATAATTCATAAGCCCACTGCCGTTTCTTCTCCGGCATCCGTGGTCCCGGCCCAAGGTCATACGTACCATCGATCGGAATCCAGGCCTTTACTCGTTTCAGTGCATTGAACATCCGAGTCCGGTCAATCACTAAGTCACGCACCACCGGAAATGTCTTCATTGGCTCAATGCGTACAGGTTGCTCCAGATTGTCTATAAGCGCTGCGCAGGCTTGGCGGGGTTTGCCGTTGATCACCATCGAGCAAGCTCCGCATACCTCTTCTAGACAGTTGGAATCCCAGCATACCGGAACGGTGCTGTCACCTTTGGCATTCACAGGATTACGCTGAATTTCCATCAAAGCACTGATTACATTCATACCCGGACGATAAGGAAGCTCAAATTCCTCAACATAAGATGAGCTTTGTGGATCGTCCTGGCGGGTGATGATAAACTTTACGTTTTTGGGAGCTGTAGCAGTTTCCGCCATAATGGTTCCCTCCTCAAATTGCCTAATTTTATTTCATTAAGCTTGCCTCGCAAGCTGTTTCACTGCTGGGAAAGATTAATCCTTCGAATAATCACGGACCCGCGGAGGGATCAGTGAGACATCGACTTCGTCGTAAGAGATTTGCGGACCGTCTGCAGTCCAGGCAGCTTTCGTGGTCTTCAAGAATTCCTCATCATTACGATCCGGGAATTCCGGCTTGTAATGAGCGCCGCGGCTCTCATTGCGCATAAGCGCTCCCAGTGTCATCGCTTCGGACAGCTCCAGCATGTTCCACAGCTGACGGGTGAATGCCACTCCTTGGTTATTCCAGCGTGACGTATCGTTCATATTGATATTGCGATAGCGTGCTTTAAGCTCTTTGATTTTGCCAATGGTCGCTTCCAGCTTCGGATTGTGCCGTACAACCGTCATATTGGCGGTCATCCATTCGCCCAGTTCCTTATGAATCACATAAGCGTTCTCTGTACCTGACATCGCTAACAGAGACTCATATTTGTCTGTCTGCTTTTTGTGGAAGCTGTCATATACGGAAGAAGAGATATCTTGTGATGATTTCTTCAAACCTTTAATGTATTCAACAGCCTTTGGTCCAGCAACCATACCACCGTAAATAGCAGATACCAGAGAGTTAGCGCCTAAGCGATTCGCTCCATGATATTGATATTCACATTCGCCTGCCGCAAACAGACCAGGAATGTTTGTCATTTGGTTGTAATCAACCCACATACCGCCCATAGAATAGTGCACAGCCGGGAAGATTTTCATCGGTATTTTACGGGGATCATCTCCCATGAATTTTTCGTAAATTTCAATAATCCCGCCAAGCTTTACGTCCAGTTCTTTCGGGTCCTTGTGAGAGAGGTCCAAATACACCATATTCTCACCATTAATACCCAGCCCTTGATCCACACACACATTAAAAATCTCACGTGTAGCAATATCGCGCGGCACCAAGTTACCATAGGCCGGATATTTCTCTTCAAGGAAATACCACGGCTTTCCATCTTTATAAGTCCAGATACGGCCGCCTTCACCACGTGCTGATTCCGACATTAAGCGGAGCTTGTCATCTCCTGGAATAGCCGTTGGGTGAATCTGTATAAATTCTCCGTTGGCATAATGTACGCCCTGTTGGTACACCGCACTTGCGGCTGTGCCCGTATTAATTACGGAGTTCGTTGTTTTACCAAAAATAATACCCGGACCGCCGCTAGCTAAAATAACTGCGTCTGCGGGAAAAGTCTCAATCTCCATCGTCTTGAGATTCTGGGCACTTATGCCGCGGCATACACCTTCGTCGTCGATGATGGCCGAGAGAAATTCCCAGTTCTCACGTTTCGTTACAAGACCTTCAGACTCCCAGCGGCGCACTTGCTCATCCAGTGCATACAAAAGCTGTTGGCCTGTCGTTGCGCCAGCAAATGCAGTGCGGTGACGTTTCGTTCCGCCGAAACGACGGAAGTCGAGTAACCCTTCAGGTGTACGGTTAAACATTACACCCATCCGGTCCATAAGGTGAATGATACCCGGTGCTGCTTCACACATCGCCTTGACTGGTGGCTGATTCGCCAGGAAGTCACCGCCATAAACGGTATCGTCGAAATGCTCCCAAGGGGAGTCGCCCTCCCCTTTCGTATTTACTGCACCGTTGATGCCGCCTTGCGCACAAACGGAGTGTGATCTTTTTACAGGAACTAATGAGAATAAATGAACATGTGCACCGGACTCCGCTGCCTTGATGGTAGCCATCAGGCCGGCCAGACCGCCGCCCACAATAATGATATTTGCTGTTGCCATGATAGTTCACTCCCTTTATCGAAAATATCAGAAAGGATTCTGGAATGTAGTCCTGAGAGGGCAATTACTTAGATGAAAGTCTTTATGGACTGAGCTATGGAAGCTGCACTTTGAAATTCAGCATCACGGAAAGTGACTAGCGAAATGAGGAACATAAACGTTACAAGAACAAATATACCGAGACAAAGGTAAGAGGATACCCGCTGTGAACGAGGTCCTACCGTGATTCCCCAGCTGATCAAGAAAGACCATATACCATTGGAGAAGTGAAAGCATGCTGCAACGATACCGATAATGTACAGTGTCAACATCAGTGGTTGAGTCACGATATCATGCATCAGACCCCCTAATTCTTCATGCTCCACACTACCGACTGCCACCTGAACCCGGGTTTGGAACAAATGCCAGACTATAAAGATAAAGGTAATAATTCCTGTAATGCGTTGCAGCGTATAACGCCAGTTTCTTTCAATGTTGAAACGGTTCAAGTTCGGCTTGGATTGATACGCAATATACAGTCCGTATACGCCATGGTACAGCAGAGGAAGCCATATACCGAACAATTCCAGGAAGAAGACAAGCGGCAGGCTATTCAGCCATATCACGCTGTCAGTGAAACCGGAAGCGCCACCCTCTACAGCCGCAAAATTCGTCATCATGTGCTCAATGAAGAAAGCTCCAAGCGGGATAACGCCTAGCAAGGAATGAATCTTTCTGGAATAAAATCCTTTCATACAAAGTAACCCCTTTCCGATTAAAACAGCGTTTTCATTATTGTGTATTCACCGCCGGAACTACATTTGACACAGGATAACGTAGACTATGTAATGACAGAACGTCTATATTTTACCGCTATCCTTGGGTTCCCGGACTTTGTTTTCTTTTTCACAAAATGTGAATATCTTGTGTCACTTTTCATGTTACTCCTTTTTCCCTTATAAGGGAATTGCAATCTAATTATTAAACGTTATACAATAAACGCATAAGAATAGATTTTATATGATAATAATTCTCATTTAGAAAGACAACATTTTCCGACAAATCTTTTATTTCCTTATGGAGCAAGAAGTATTGTCTTCATGGCTATGAATTTCGTCACTACTGTTTATAGATTGCACTACGAGAGGAACCTAAATATGTTTGACGATTTAGATGTTTTTGCAGCGGTTGTGGAGCACTCCAGCTTGAATCGGGCCTCCCGCCAGCTCAATCTGTCCCAACCTGCCTTATCTCGTAAAATCTCCAAGCTGGAAGAACGGCTGGGGGTCGCGCTATTTAATCGTTATGGCAAGCGCCTGGAGTTAACCGAGGTTGGGCGTCTTACTTATTCCTACGCACTTGAACAACGGCAGCAGCGCTCTAAATTTCTGGAGGCTTTGTCTAAATACAAAGAAGGCGAGCCTAAGCTGGTCACTTTAGGGGCTTCACTTACCTCACTGCAGACCACTCTGCCTCCACTAGTTAACGCATATATGGAGAAATACCCGACTTCGGAGTTAAAGCTAATCACCGGCCGAACGCATGAGATTGTCTCCTCTGTCAGTGAAGGAAAGTCAGATATAGGTCTGATCGCATCCTCTATTCAAGAGCCTGGACTGCGCTGTATTTCTTTGTTTGAGGATCAGCTTCGACTGGTTGTCTCTGAGCATCATCCTCTGAATTATGCTTCTAAGCTAACCATGAATGATCTGTCCCGACTGCCGATGATCCTCTTCTCCAAAGGCACCTGGTACCGCCGTCTAACAGACGATCTGTTCCAGCGCTGCGGGATTGATCCGGACGTACGTATGGAGATTGACTCCTTCGAAGCCATCGTGCGGCTGCTGCCGACAGTCAATGTGGCAGCCTTACTGCCCAAGTCTTATCTGCGTCCGCAGCTGTTAAACGGCGGTGGGCTGGTATCTCTGCATATTAAGGAGCTGGAGCAGACTCAGCGAACTACCTGTCTGATTTACCGTGACGATGGAAGCCTGAGCACAGCGGCCCGCAGCCTCGTGCAGGTCACAGAAGAGATGTTTCTGACGGAACGAGAGGTATAGTACATACCTCTGCGTGCAATCTTAATTAAAAAAATCCCTCCGTCCTATGTAAAGGACGGAGGGATTATCTATTTAATCCTGGTTTACAACTTCATCCTCAAATCGATCAATACTTTCATTAGAACCAATGAGTACCATAACGTCTCCCTCACTCAGATGATCATGTGCCGTTGGAGCCACTATTATTCCACTTTCCCGGTTCAGGGCAACAATACTGCAGCCATATTTTGCTCTTGTATTTAAATCTGATAAGCTTTTCCCGTTCATGCAAGACGGAACGGTTAGCTCGACGATTTTATAATCCTTGGAAAGTTCAATATAATCCAGCAAATTGGGTGTCACGAGCTGATGCGCTACACGAATGCCCATATCCCGCTCTGGAAAAATAACCCTGTCCACACCCAGCCTAGACAACGCACGACCATGAAGGATCGAGATCGCCTTGGCTACTACTTGCTTGACTCCGATCTCTTTTAACAATATCGCCGCCAGAATGCTTCGTTCCATATTGTCACCAATCGCAACAATCCCACAGTCAAAGTTCCGTACGCCAAGCGAGCGCATAATTCCTTCATCTGTAGCATCAGCCACTACCGCATGCGTCAGATGATCGCTCATATCCTCCACGCGCTCCTCTTGGTGATCGATGCCGAGCACCTCGTAGCCCATTTCCATCAGCTCAAGTGCAAGACTTGAACCGAAGCGGCCTAAGCCGATTACTACAAATTGCTGTGCTTTCATTTCGGATTAACTCCTATCCAATAATTATTTTACCTTCTGGGTGCTTATACAATGGTTTACCCTGTTTTGGTCCTAGCGCATACACTAATGTTAATGGACCCAGGCGACCCGCAAACATCGTCAGACAAATCAGAATCTTGCCGATAACAGACAGTTCAGGTGTAAGCCCCATACTTAGTCCCACCGTAGCAAAGGCTGAGGTCGTCTCAAATAATATTGCTAAGAAATTACTATCCTCTGTTGTGGACAGTAACATTGATACAGAAAGGACCAATAGTAAAGCCAGTAAAGTTAACGTCAACGCTTTATAGATACGCTCCTGCGCCAATCGGTAACGGAACAGCACAACATCTTCACGCCCGCGCAGCATCGCGATTACTGCACCAATCATAATGGTAAAGGTCGTAGTCTTGACCCCGCCACCCGTTGAGCCCGGTGATGCACCAATAAACATAAGGATAACCATAAAGAACTGTGAGGCTTGCCGCAGTCCGGCAATATCCACCGTGTTGGCGCCAGCGGTTCGGGGCGATACAGACTGAAAGAATGCCGATAATATTTTGCCGCCAAAATTCAGATTACCCAGAGTGCGCTGATTTGTAAATTCGAATATAAAAATAACCAAAGCGCCGATAAGAATAAGCCCTGCAGTGGTGGAGAGTACAACTTTGCTATGCAAAGATAATTTACGTTTGACACGAAACTCCACCAGATCCGACATGACAATAAAACCAATCCCGCCAGAGACAATCAGAAACATCACCACGATGTTCACAAGCGGGTCATATACATAATCGGTTAAACTCCGGAAATCCCCGAAAATATCAAATCCAGCATTATTAAACATAGACACCGCATGAAATATTCCAAAATAAATGGCCTTTCCCAGTGGCATATCAAACGCCCAGCGTAAGGACAGAAGCACCGCTGCACAGCCTTCGATGACCAAAGAATAAATAAGTACTCTACGGATCAGTCGAACAATCCCCTCCATAGAGCCTTGGTTCATGGCTTCCTGAAGGATCAATCTGTCCCGCAAGGAAATTTTGCGTTTCATCATCATGGCAAATAAGGTCGCCATTGTCATAAACCCTAAGCCACCAACCTGGATAAGCACCATAATTACGGTTTTCCCAAAAATGGTGAATGTCGTCCCGGTGTCCAGCACCACAAGTCCTGTCACACAGGTGGCCGATGTTGCAGTAAACAACGCATCAATAAAACTCACAGCATTCCCACTGGTACTCGAAATGGGAAGCATAAGCAGCAAGGCTCCAATCAGAATGATCGATGCAAAACCAAGCACCATAATCTGAGGCGGAGAAAGCTTCAGAAACTTTGATTCAGAAACCCTGCGAAACTGTGAAGCCACTACGTCACCCTCTTATCTAAATTTAAAGAATTCCAACAAAAAAAGCACTGGAAAACCAATGCTACCCTTGGTTCCTGCAGTAAATTAGCCTACGAGGTTAGCTGACGGATTCGGACTGTGCAGGCTGCCCTATTCGTTCCTAGAACGAAATTCACCCCTGATGAATAAAGACACCGCCTATGGTGTATACTCATCTTTTCATTACTTCCTGTGGTTCCCCCGTTTTCACCTGAAATTCGGCTATATACAATTGCATACAAATTATATATGTTATTTCGATAAATCACAAAGACACTATTAATGGTGATTCATATGAAAAATGCGGTTTGGAGAGGATGTACCAGTAGGAGTACCTTTTCTCATCACTTTTCCGTGTTTTCCCTGCAATTGCATCGATTTTCATGAAAAATGAAGAAATGATCACTTTAAATTCATGGTATATATTCAGATACCTATTCTATAATATCTCTATTACCCATAAAAAGAATGTACGATGATTTTTGTAACTATCATGGCACTAATACTATAATGGAACATAACATTGTCAATTTACAAGGAGGCGTTACATGAATCCCGTCGGCCAGCCCTTACAGCAACGTGCCCTCTCCAAGAGGCTCATCATCTCGGGCATTATCGGTCTTATTCTATTTATTATGTTTCAGATTGCTCCCTCAGTGCTAAATAGCCCCGTGGGGGAAGATACTACTGTCATCAGCAAGGCGGAAGCCCGCGACAAAGCGATATCATTTGCAGAACAAAAGCTAAACTACACCAAAGCACCAAATGATCAGTGGAATGTACTCTATGATACGGATTCTTCCTTTTATGGTTATATGTCCCGCGAGAAGCTTTTGGAGGACTATACAAAGAAGAAGCTGGATCAACGATATCCTTTTGACATTTTCCGTGTAACACTTAGTCCTTCAGCGGAACAAGAGCCGCTAATCACCGTTGACCTCAATATGTATACTGGCGTGATTGTCGCCTTCAAACAAGGAGTAGAAGGATCATCTGCAGGGTCACCAAGCAATGTATCCACTAGTGCAAAAGAAGAGGACAAGGGAACTGACTTGTCTCTAGCCCAAAAAGAAAATCTTGCCCGACCTTGGCTTCAGGAATGGGGGGTGAATCCCGCCAAATTGCAAATTGAATCAAATACGGGAAACTATGGGCTTGTGTATACAGATCGTTCCGTTCAGGTTGGCGAATCCTTACTACACTATTATTTCGATTTCACTGGCGAACAGGTATCCAGCTTTAAAGCAGGATTCGCCGCTCCAGCCTGGCATACCTCCTATGTAAAGGATCAGACCTCTCTCGCAGAAAAGCTTACTTTATTCGGCTACGGTCTGCCTACTTTAGCTTTAGGAATTCTGGCACTCATCTACAGCATACTTAGAAGAGAACATACTTCCTTTAAGCGCGGAATATTCCTAAGCTCAGCTTATTTTGTAATCATGATGATCAGCACCTATAATATGCTTCCTGAATCCTCCGGCGAAGGACTCGAGGCTCAGATAACTTCCGTCATTATGTTCATCATTTATGCCTTATATAGCCTCCTAATGTCCTCCTTGCTATATTTTTCTTTAGTTGGAGGGGACGGCCTATGGAAAAAAGAAGAGGGGATGAACCCATGGCCTCGCGCTAAAGAGCCTGGCTATGGAAAATATGTGCTGGATAGTATCCGGGCTGGATACGTCTGGGCATTCGTGCTGCTAGGGGTGCAGACCCTTATGTTCATCGTATTATCATTTACCTTGCAGAACTGGTCCACTACTGACGCCACTCAATCTCCTTACAACATGAGATATGCTTGGCTGCTGCCCATCGTTGCATGGCTCGCAGGTTTATCCGAGGAAGCTATTTATCGTTTTTTTGGAATCCCTATGTTGAAAAAAGTATTCCGTAGCACGTTCATTGCTAGCCTGATCACCACGCTGGTTTGGGCGTTTGGCCATACGTTGTATCCGATCTATCCCATCAGTTCCCGTCCCATTGAGCTGACCGTGATCGGTTTGCTCTTTAGCTATATTTTCCTTCGTTACGGCTTTATTGCCGTCATGTTCAGTCACGTCGTGTTTGACAGCATTCTGATGGGCGCTACGCTGATCTTTATGAAGGAAAGCGTGAATGTAGGGGCTGGTATCTTCGCGATTATCATGCCGTTCATAGTGGCCTACATCGTCTATCGGTTTAACCCGCCGCAAAAATCAGAACCTAAGCCGGTTGAACCTACATCTGTAGGTTAAAGAAGTAACGGTGAGACACCCGATCATGAAAAAAGATGTCATAGCAGAAAATCTGCTATGACATCTTTTTATATTTACGTATACATCTTTCCTGCGTTTCTGATGCCTATGATGATGGCTCTTCATCCTTGAGTGCCTCAAGAATTTGACTAGCCAGCTTTTCGCCAATAGAAAGTGATTTGAAATCCTCTATGGAGGCTTCTTTAATTTTCTTTAGCGATCCGAAATGCTTAAGCAGCGCCTTGCGCCGCTTCTCGCCTATACCTGGTATGGAATCCAGTTTAGAAGTAACCATGGACTTCCCACGTTGTTCACGGTGGAAGGTGATGGCGAATCTATGGACCTCATCCTGAATCCGTTGCAACAGATAAAATTCCTGACTATCACGAGCCAAAGCGACGGGTTCCGGCGGATCTCCAACCAAAAGCTGAGCCGTCTTATGCTTATCATCCTTAACGAGACCACAGACCGGAATGAATAACCCCAGCTCGTTCTCCAGAATATCAATCGCTGAAGATATCTGCCCTTTACCACCATCGACTACAATAAGATCCGGTATCGGCAGGTTCTCTTTCAGCACCCGTTCGTACCGACGCCTGATGACCTCGCGCATCGTTCCATAATCATCCGCACCCACTACCGTACGAACCTTATATTTACGATACTCTTTTCGTGCGGGCTTGCCATCAATGAAGACAACCATCGCAGAGACCGGATTAGTCCCTTGAATATTCGAGTTATCGAACGCCTCGATCCGGCTTAAGCGTTCGAGCCCCAAGCTCTCGCCTAAGCTCATTGCAGCACCAGAGGTACGTACTTCATCTCGTTCAATAAGCCGGAACTTCTCGTCGATTGCGACTGTTGCATTTTGGCAGGCCATACCGACCATCTGCTTCTTGAGGCCACGCTGCGGCACTAGTACTTTGGTGCCGAGCCACTCCTGGAGAATAGAGGCGCCACCTGCAGCATCAACAACACCTGCTGCTGATGCTTCAGCAGCGGCCATTTCACGGGCCTCAACTTCTTCAGGCGATTCAGGGGTATCTTCCCCCTTTTGCAGATCTTCTTCGGCTGGAGCGGCAATGACAATCGCCGGTTTAGCTTCTTTATCAACCACTGCTTCCTCATCAAGCACATCCGGCAGAAGAATCTCCTGCGGCAGAGCAGGATTATCACTGTAATACTGCGTCACATAAGACATAAAGTCACTATAGGCTTCCCCATAGAATGGAAAGACAGAGGAGTGGCGCTGAATCATCTTCCCTTGTCTCATGTACAGAATCTGTACACACATCCATCCCTTGTCTACCGCATAACCAAATACGTCCCGATCCTTAGTATCTGTGGTGTTAATCTTCTGTTTCTCCATCAATGCATCAATATGGATAATTTGATCCCGCAGTTCCTTTGCCCGTTCAAAATATAATTCCTCAGCAGCTTCCTGCATCTTCTGCTGTAGATCCTTCTTAACCGCATCATGACCTCCGCTCAGAAAAGCAGCGATATCTTGCGTAATCTGCTCATACTCGGATTTCTGCACTTCCTTCTCGCACGGCGCCAAGCATTGGCCCATGTGATAGTAAAGACAGACTTCCTTTGGCATTACGCCACATTTACGGAGCGGATACATACGATCGAGGAGCTTTTTCGTTTGCTGTGCAGCATAACCGTTAGGATAAGGGCCGAAATATTTTGCTTTATCTTTAATCACCCGGCGTGTGACTTCAAGCCGAGGGTGAGTTTCATTCGTTATTTTAATATAAGGAAATGTCTTATCGTCCTTCAGAAGCACGTTATAACGCGGCATATGCTTCTTAATCAGATTGCACTCGAGAATGAGCGCTTCCATGTTGCTGGACGTAACAATATATTCGAAATCAGCAATGTTAGCGACAAGCCGCTGCGTTTTACCATTATGACTGCCTGTAAAATAAGAACGAACCCGGTTCTTAAGTACCTTCGCCTTCCCCACATAAATAATGGTGCCTTCTTCATTCTTCATCAGATAGCACCCGGGCAGATCGGGTAATAGAGCCAGTTTATTGCGGATGTTGTCCAAAATGATCCCCTCCAGCTAAATTGGACCCATGATTAGTTGGCATTCAGCACACAAAACGCCTCCGGAATGAACCGAAGGCGCTGAGCGGCAGGGCCGAGGCCCGAACTGTAGCATTTAACAATTATTGATGTTTAGCTACGATATTTTTCAGGGATTCTTTGGAATTCAATCCCACAACTTTATCTACCGGTTGACCGTCTTTGAAGAAGATCAGGGTTGGGATACTCATCACGCCAAAACGGGAAGCCGTTTCCGGATTCTCATCCACATTCAATTTAGCAATCTTCACGCTGTCTCCCAGTTCTGCGGACAATTCGTCCAAGATTGGAGCAATCATCTTACAAGGACCACACCAAGGAGCCCAGAAGTCTACTACTACAGTACCTTGACCTTCCACTTCGTTACTGAAGGTTTGGTCAGACACATTCACGATAGCCATGATATTGTTCCTCCTCTAAGTTTTACGAAGCTTTACTCCATTCTAAACCAAAGCTTAGTTTATGGAAGTTACTCCGAAAATATAAGTTAATAAGTTGTTCATGTAATATGATAACCAAATTACCACTTACCGACACAATTCCAGTATAACATATCTTTAAGGGATATGTTATATATCACATACAATTATATTGCCCTCAAACTAATTTTATTTACGTTACTCTTTTCTTTACAATCTCCCCAGCCTTTCGGTATACTCTAAGAAAGCGCATTAAATGTCAATGACTTATTTCATAATGGTCAACTCAATTTGCATCTTAACAATACAGGCATTGTCCCTGTAAGGAGGCAGAAGCTATGGATGTCAACGCGCAAGTACGGGACCCACGAGAACATATCAACGAAGAACCCCGCAATGATCTAGGCGATTTAATGAACGGATTTTTCGGAATGACTGCATTTATGACCGTTGTCTTTTTCGGCATGGTTATCATTAAGTTCATTTCGGAGTAAGGGAATCATCACAATATAAACAGAGGCCGTCTCAAAAGTAGTAAATGCTACTTATCGGGCGGCTTCTGTTTTTAAGGGTGATTAGGGGAAATCCCCCTGATAATAGCCGATAATTACTATAATTGAATGGAATCAGGGAATTTGTCCCTAATAATCGGGAGAATATCCGTTTTCGTTGATGAATCAGTTGAATTTTAGGGAGATATTCCCTTATTAGTATTCTGATGAGCAAAAATCTCTGCATTTTAGGGAATATTTCCCTTATTATTCATCAGAGTCAGTATGCCATGGCAGCCAGAGGCTGCAAGCAGAAAAGCGATCCTCCAATAAAAGGAGAATCGCTTTTCTTTTGAATGTTACGGTTATGAATATTTAAAGTTTTATCTAATCGTCCCCCGCTGATTTTCTCCATGCAGTGGAATAACATCCACAAAAGGAGCAATACGATCCATCAGACGTTGACCTTTATAAATTTCCTCGCCATCCTTACTTGTGAAGCTAAGATGTTTCTCCAAACCGTCGAGCGGATAATTCGAGGTATAGAACGTTGGTTTACGGTTCATCCGATAATTCAGAATCGCACCAAGCACATGATCGCGCGCCCATGGATTCAAATTCTCCGCACCGATGTCATCAAAAATAAGTAAATCGCAGTTTTTCAGCGTATCAACGGTTTCCTTCATCTTCTGGCCGTCCATCATAATCGATTTTAAATCCTCGATAAAATCCGGCATATATACGATAACTCCAGTATAGCCGGCAACAGCAAGCTCATGAAGCAAGTAACACATCAGAAACGTTTTACCCGTTCCGAAGGTTCCATGTACATAAATCCCGCGTGAAGTCAGACCTTCCTCTTTCACGCTCGTAATATAATCAAATATTTTATTAACCGCCGAGACACGGCGTGGATCCTTGCCCATAATATCTATTTCATCATAACCGCCATTGAGCACACGCTCGTCCACATAAAAGCTACGGATACGTTTGCGGATGCTATCCTGATTATCTTGTGCCACTTTAAGCCGGCATGCCGTCTTGCGTTCATATAAGTCCGCCGAACCATTCACGCTCTCTACCGTAAGTTTGCTAAAGTGGCCAGGGAAATCATTCGGACATTTCTCTAGACCCGGACAGTTCGCACAGTGACGGCTCTCCTCTACATATTGATACAGGCGGCTCATATGAAGCCGTAGTCGTGAATCGTCCAGTTCAGGATGTTCAGACTGTAATGCCTTCACAAGTGGATGATTGAATAACTCCTGTTCAAGATCGCGTTGACGCTGCCGTAGAGTTGGATTGTTGATCGAACGAAGCACATCGCCCATAGACTCCATAGTTCCACCTCTCTTTCATTACGGCGCTTGGGAAACGCCTTTTTTCTTACTGGCTTTAATTTCTGCCGCTTTCTTCATCATCGCCGCGAATTCTTCTTCCGATACCGTTCCGGCACTTCCATCGTCCAGCACAATCGGAATTTCCGGTTTAGCAGATCGGCCTGTATTTTTGGCATATGAACGTGATCGAGATCCTCCCGCCGTGTTAGTTGTAGCTCCCTTGCCTTTCACTTTGGACTGATCCCTGATATATTTTACAGCCTTTTCGTAGGTGTTCACCTGTTTAACCAGCATATTGGAAGCGATAGCCTCCACAAAATTGCGATTCATTCGCTGTTCTCCACCTGAGGCTACCATAGTCATTAAATAATGAATAAGTACATTAATTACTTCACCGCTTAGCTTATAATTCAAATCTATTTTCTCGAACATATCCATCAAATGACTGGGCACTGCACCTGGGAAAAAAGTTTGAAGCAGCCGCGTATATGGTTCGTTCCGCAGCATCATATTATATTGGTGAATGTCACATTTGGACAAAAATTGTGGTGGTACTTCTACATAATACTCCATCTCTACAGACTGCTCCGGAGGCGCTATAGAATCATCATTCTCTTCGGAGGCACTGGAACGGATGGAAACAACCTTAGCAGCAGCAATTTCACGCTTTTCTTGTCGTTTCATATCCTGCCTGAAATGCTGGCTCGCTTTATATTGCAGTGCATCCAGTATAACCTCACCTTCCGGTGAGAACACGCCATCTTCATCCAGCAGACGACATAAATCCTGCGGACTGAGTTCATACTTATGAGCTACATAGTTAATAACACCCATTTGAGTATGGTCAAAACGCAATTTTTCTACATGAGCCCGGTTTACAGACTCCCGCGGAAAACGCAAAATAATATCACTATATCCAATCGCTTGTTCTCCAGATTCACGCATGCCAGGCTGACGCACAGTGGCTACTTCTGCAAGTGCCTGCTCCAGCTCATAATCAATGACATGTGTATTAAGTTGAAAAATATCATAAAAAGGCACGGAGATATTCTCTTTGCCTATGGATCTGCGACTCCACTCTTCTGGCTCTCGGTTCCAGAATTGTTCCCGTAAGGACAGCACAGCAAATTTGCCGATTTTATCGCGTAACAGCAACGTCAAATGCTGAGTGGCAAAAAAGTCAGCTGGCGATAGCGGCGGCATAAGCTCATATTCATATAAGTAATCATCAGTTTCCGGTACATAGATTCGACAGGTCTGTAGCAGACCTACCGCTTCTAACCGGGAAGCCTGATCTATTAAATATTTGCGGCCTTTCTCATTCGGTTCAACGCCTAGCGTCATAAATAATCTGCGCTGCTGCTCCACTCCAGAATAGCCAATGCTATCTGCTGGCACATGTTCAACCAGCAAGCGATAGAAACTGATTGCAAAAGCTCCTACCATAGGCTGATACACAGAGCTAAGCATACGTCCATCTATAACACTAAGACCAAATTCGCGGGAAACGCAGTACCGATGATGTTCGGTGAAATGATGTAAGTTACTCATGCGCATCTACGGATACCCCCTTGTTTTCACGAATTCATACAGGATTCTATTCTATCATAAAAAACGTCGCCGGAAATGTAAATAAACTACCAATTCCGACTCTTTTCGCTATATAATCAGCTTTTTCTTACGAATATCTGCCTCTATTAAACAAGAAGAAACGGCTTCGCTGTCCTCTGGAAGAGGAAGGTTCCGTTTCTCGCTGAATTTCAAAATTGATTCTTAGCGTAGAACTAAAAGCTTATATGTTCAAAAAAACGACTCTTACATCAGAGCCGCAGGTCTTCCAATTAAATCTTTAAAACATCTTGTAACCGCCAAAGCGCAGTTTTTGAATGGTCCATCCACTCAATATAGCACCTGCAAGACCAGCGACACCAGTTAAGTAATCAACAAAGTGGAAACTGGAAAGATGCTCCCAGAGCGACATCGCGCTTCTATCCCAAATGGAATAAACTACGACGGGTAGAATAATAAGTACGAATAGATAAGCGGGAAA
Organism: Paenibacillus sp. VTT E-133280; assembly: GCF_002264385.1. Lineage (NCBI taxonomy): Bacteria > Bacillati > Bacillota > Bacilli > Caryophanales > Paenibacillaceae > Paenibacillus > Paenibacillus sp. VTT E-133280. The sequence continues at coordinate 345 of NZ_NFUX01000039.1, read as the reverse complement.
CCAGGTTGTCTTCATTAACATGTTAAGAATAAATCCAATACCAAACATCATCACAAAGAATAAAACGGTTAGGATAAACACTGGAATAAACCCCATCTTACCGTCACTACCCCTTTCTATAAAGAAGCGCACATCTTATACGAGCTAGTAGTAAGTTTACTAGAAAAAATGTCACGAAGCAATGAACTTTATTCAAAATTAGGTCTAATACTCTTACAACGGAATGTCATCATTTGCTCTAAGCAACTTGATTGCGATACAATGCATATAGATTAATAAATCATACATAGTCTATGATGCAGGAGCTTCGTAGCTAGTTTTACGCGACGTTGTATCAAGCGAAGC